>DATNQS010000337.1:0-8062 GCA_036703925.1 Candidatus Sericytochromatia bacterium | reverse complement strand
ATCGCTCTGAATGATCTTCTTATACTCCTGATAGGCAATCTTTGCGTTAGCGATCGCTACTTTTCCTTTAATTGTCAACAGGCGCTCACGGCTACCGGGTTCAGAGGCCCCTTGCTTCAGCTTTGCGTCGATTTTTTCGTCGATGTTGGAATCAATACGGCTCAAAAAGAAGCTGGCAACGGAAGCAATTTTGCTAATGTCTTCGCCTTTCTCAACACGCTTTTCTAACCCTCGGATGTATGCCCAGAAGGTTTCTACGTAGCTATTGACGGAGAATAGCAGCGTGACATTAACGTTGATCCCTTCACTGATCACCTGCTCCACAGCAGGAATCCCTTTCGAGGTGCCAGGGATCTTGATCATGACGTTTTCTTTGCCGATCGCGGCATAGTAGCGACGGGCTTCCGAAATCGTTTTCTCGGTATCGTGTGCGATGTCGGGTGGTACTTCAATACTGACGTAGCCGTCTAACCCATCCGATTCATCGTAAATCGGTTTGAGAATATCGCAGGCATTGCGAATGTCTTCAAAAACTAGAGACTCATAAATTTCCAGCAGTGGCTTCTTCGCTTTGATCCCGGCTTCAATGTCGGCATCGTACATGGCGTTACCCGCGATCGCCTTCTCAAAAATAGCGGGATTAGAAGTAATGCCCCGCAGTCCACGGGTTTCAATTAGCTCCTTCAGGTCGCCAGATTTGATGAGATCTCGCGCCAGATTATCCATCCAGATGCTCTGACCCAACTCTTTGATCTCTAACAGATGATTCGTTGTCATCGTTTCTACTCCTAATATCAAAGTTCCTAGCGATCAGCGTCAAAGACTTGCTTTAACAATTAACCACTAAAAACCAAAAACTACTGTTCAATGGGCTGCGATCGCTTGTCGCGATCGCTCATGAATAAACGACTCCACTAACGCCACATCCTCTTTACTGCCAATGATGAGTGGTGTTCGGGCATGGAGTTTTTCGGGCACTGCATCCAGAATGTCCTGAGTGCCAGTGCTGGCTCTGCCGCCTGCTTGCTCTGCCAAAAATGCCAATGGAGCTGTCTCGTAAAGCAGCCGCAGCTTACCCTCTGGCTTCTTGACTGTACCGGGATAGAGAAAGACACCACCCTGGAACAGAATGCGATGGAAGTCTCCTACCAACGCACCGCTATAGCGAGCGGTATAACCCTCATGACGATGAACGTAACGAATGTAATCACGAATTGACTCATCCCATTGCCAGAAATTGCCTTCATTCGCGCTATAAATCGGACCGTGATCCGGCATCCGAATATTTTCGCTAGACAAGATAAACTCGCCCAGGCTGGGATCAAGGGTGAAAGCATGAACCCCTTTGCCGATCGAGTAAATCAGCATTGTGCTGGGACCATAAAGAATGTAGCCGGCTGCAAGTAGCTTGCGTCCATTCTGCAACAGGTCACTTGCTGTACCATCGAGGTC
This sequence comes from Candidatus Sericytochromatia bacterium, assembly GCA_036703925.1. Classification (GTDB taxonomy): domain Bacteria; phylum Cyanobacteriota; class Cyanobacteriia; order Leptolyngbyales; family Leptolyngbyaceae; genus Stenomitos. Next base: position 6,610 of record DATNQS010000337.1, on the reverse strand, counting down.
TTCTCCTTCCTGCTGGCAAACGGCAAAGATGGAGCCAACATTAATGTTGATATCGACATTGGAAGAGCCGTCGACCGGATCGTAAAGCAGCGTATAGCGTCCCAATGGACAGTTCTCAGGAATGTAGTACGGCTTCTCCATCTCTTCGGATGCCAGACGGCACACTAAGCCGCTTTGCTTGAAGACAGAGATAAACACCTCGTTGGCGTAGACATCCATCTTTTTCACAGACTCGCCCTGCACATTCTCGCCGCCCGTAAAGCCCAAGGCACCTTCCATCAATCCCGCACGGCTGAGGCGACGGGCAATGAGTTTGCCTGCCAGCGCAATGCGACTCATAAGCGCACTTAAATCCTGTGCATCAGCGGAAAAACTCTGAAGTTGCTGAAAAACGTGACGCGACAGGGTGGTGCAGTCGTGATCGAGCGCGTATTCATAATCTAGCGATTCGTGGGCTTCGACCATTGGTTGACCTCCTGATAGCCGAGCTTGGTCGGAATAACGTTGCTTTAGTATGCATCGTGGTTCCACCTTCTATCTTAGGAAGGCAGGAGAAGAATGGCATTTCCTTTAGAACAACTATAGAAAGCGATCGCAGTTCTGGTAGTGCAGCGCACATGATTTGTAGCGTGCAGCACTTAGCTTGCAGCTTGAGCTTAAAGAGGGCAGCTAGGCTCTAATTTGAGAAAGCCAACTAACTTGACCATCGCCTTGTCAATTTTGGCAATGACACACACCAGTACAATGAGGCTTTAGCATTGCTCGATCGTCTGTCGCAATCGCCTTTATGGAATCATCGCTAGATATCACGCTGCAAATCATTCTGACCGTCATTGCGGGCATTGGGGCGCAGGTGCTGGCGGAGTTTCTCAAGCTTCCTGGCATTGTTTTCTTGCTGCTGTTTGGCATTTTGCTGGGTCCAAGTGCCCTAGGGCTACTGTATCCCGATCGCCTCGGCGTGGGGTTGGATGTGATTGTCTCGCTTCTAGTGGCAGTGATCTTGTTTGAAGGCGGCTTCAATCTAGAGTTGCGCGATCTGGGCAGGGTTTCTGGCAGTTTGCGGAATCTTGTCACCATTGGGACACTGCTGACGCTGGTGGGTGCTGGTATAGCGGCGCACTGGTTGAGCGAATTTCCCTGGGCGATCGCGTTTCTTTATGGGTCGCTTGTTGTGGTCACGGGTCCTACCGTTATTAACCCCTTGCTGCGACAGGTAAAGGTCGATCGACGGGTTTCGGCGTTGCTTGAAGGCGAGGGCGTACTAATCGATCCGGTCGGCGCGATTCTGGCAGTGGTGGTGCTAAACGTTCTGCTGAATGGCAATGCCGATCCGCTGAGTGTGGCAAGTGGGCTGATGCTACGACTGGGCATAGGCAGCAGCCTTGGCATTGTAGGAGGCTGGCTACTCGGCTTCATCCTCAAACAGTCGCGTTTCCTGTCTGACGATTTAAAGGCTCTTTTAGTGCTAGCAGGCTTGTGGGGACTGTTTGGGTTGGCGCAAAGTATTCAAAGTGAGTCGGGGTTGATGGCAACGGTGGCGGCAGGCATTGTATTGAGAGCGTCGTCGGTGCCAGAAGAGCGTTTGCTGAAGCGGTTTAAGGGGCAACTCACCATTTTGGCAGTGTCAGTGTTGTTCATTCTCTTGGCAGCAGATCTGTCGATCGCCGGTGTCATCGCCCTTGGTTGGGGTGGGGTGGCTACTGTCCTGAGCCTGATGTTCATCGTGCGTCCGCTAAATGTCTGGTGTTGCACCTGGAAGAGCGGCTTAAACTGGCGGCAAAAAATGTTTGTCAGCTGGATTGCGCCTAGAGGCATCGTATCAGCCTCGATCGCGTCACTCTTTGCCCTTTCGCTGACCCAAAATGGTATCAATGGCGGCGACTCGATCAAAGCACTGGTCTTTCTGACCATCATCCTGACGGTTTTTGTGCAGGCGCTGACCGCGCAGTGGGCTGCCAATCTGCTGCAAATCACCTCAAGCGAAGTCACTGGAGCCGTAATCGTCGGCTGTAACCCACTCAGTTTGCTGATTGCTCGCCTCTTTGACGAACGGGATGAACCAGTTACTTTAATTGACACCGCACCGGAAGCAAGACAACAAGCCGAACAGGAGCAGCGGCGTATTTTTATTAGCAGTGCCCTGGATGCCGAAGTACTCGAAGAAGCGGGTCTCGGTCAGGTTGGCACCTTTCTCGCCATGACGAACAATGGCGCCGTGAATCTCGTGATTGCGTGTCAAGCGGCTGAAGAATTTCGTCCGCCTCGCGTGCTGGCAGTCTTTCCCCGCGATCCACAGATTAGTACGGGGACTGGTGTAACCAGCGAACCTAACGTTCAGCAGGCATTTGCGCCACAGACCATGCTGAGAACCTGGAATGAGTACATTAGCGATGGTGCTGTAAAGTTAGGTGAGACCGTCCTGCGGGAGACAGACGCTGAGGCACAACAGGCATATTTACAATCGCTCATTACGGGTGGCACGCTGTTACCATTGCTAATAGAACGGCAGGGTTGCTTACAGGTCGTTCCAGCTGAAGCACCCTTGCAAACGGACGATCGCCTCCTTTACCTGCTACACGACCCCAAGCCAAAACTGCTGAAGCTACTGTCTGGTTCTAGCCAGCCCCGTTTCATCCTTGAAACACTGCCCGAAGTTGAGAATATTCCCGTCACCGCTAGCATCAATATCGCTACTGAAATGGTGCCTCAGCAGAAAGCTTCAGCAACCGCGATCGTTATGCCACCCGACGCGCTGACACCTGACGCACCCCTAGCAGAAGCAGCGCTGGAGCAAGCCAAACCAGAGTAGTGGCAGTTGCACTTAGGTTGAGAGTTGATAGAATTGCGTTCAACGTGTGTGTTGATGAAGCACTAGTAGCAGGAACGATGACTCCCGATCGACGCTCTTCTAGTGGTTAGGGCATAACAACAAAAGAATGATGCAGAATCACTGCGTTTCTTTACAATAAATTGTCGCTGCTTTGAAATAGCCCTGGTCATCGTTCGATCAGAGTTGAGGCGCTAAAGTTTGCCACTCTGTTTCTACCTGCAACCCATGTCACCATCTCCAGCCCCCGACCAATCGCTGTACGAGTTAGCGCTTGCCATTGACCCAGCACTCCCCGTCCTCCAAGTCAGCCCGACCACGCTCAAAGCCGCATTCAGCGCCGTACTAGAACTTCTGATCGATCGCGAACTGCCAGCCATTGTATGGGCAAAGCTACCCAGGGGCGCAGTTTGGCAAACGGAACTAGCACAGTACAGCGCCTTAGCAGGTATAGCTAAAGCACTGTACGTCTTTAAGAACCCGCGGGAAGAAGGCACAGATGAGACCCTGACCAGCGCGATCGCCGATCCTGCTACTGATTCTGATCCACTCTTAGCGGGTATAGCAGAAACCCCACCCGCTGCATGGCAGGAACTTTTGCTAGCACCCGACAGCCAACTTCGGCGAGAGTACTTTCTGCTGGTATGGGCAGAACACTTTCAGGGGTGCATTCTCGCGCACCGTCCACGCTCTGCCCAGCCTGCAAAAACGCCTGTTAGCACTGTAGAAGTGGGTGACGGGTTGGCAGAAGCAATGGCTGCTGGTGCGATCGGTGAGAGTCAAGAGCGACGACAGCATTTACTGGTACTCTCGTCGTTTGACCCAGGCTTAATCGCACAGGTGGTAGGTGGCTTGGCGCATGCAGAAACCATGACTGTCTCTACATCATCGATCGCAGCCGCTAGCGGAGGCGAGGCGCAGTCTAATTTGGCACTGGCTGATGCAGTTGCACAATGGCAGAAGCTAACGGGTGAGATGGCTGTCACCCCAAGTGACCCAGCCACGCTAGGGCAGCTTTTTATGAAGCAGGTGCAGCGGCAGGAAGAGGTTTGGCAACGCAATGCCACCTACCGACGGCAGGCAGATCTGGTAGAAATACTCCAGATCCAAAAAGAGGAGTTGAGCAACGCACTGCGATCGAAGGCAGATTTTATCAACACTGTGGGGCAAGAACTGCGAACACCGCTGACCACAATCAAAACGGCTCTCACGCTGCTCAATTCGCCCAGCTTAAAGCCACCACAGCGTCAGCGCTATATGGAACTCATTGAAAAAGAGTGCGATCGCCAGAGTTCCTTGATTACTAGCCTGCTCGATTTAGTGCAGCTTGACCAGGCTGTTAGCCCTACTGCGCTTGAGTCGATCCGGATGTCTGACATCGTTCCCGGTGTGGTCAGCACCTATCAACCGCTGGCAGAAGAAAAGGGTGTGCGGTTGGCATACACAGTACCAGAAGACCTACCAACGATCGCCTGCATGGGTAACTGGCTCAAGCAAATTGTGATCAACCTGCTGCATAACGGCATTAAATTTACACCCACTGGCGGACAAGTAGGGGTACGCGCTAGAAAACAGGGTAATTATGTCAACCTGGAAGTGCGCGATACAGGCATTGGTATGGCTTCTAGCGATCTGCCTAAAATCTTCGATCGCTTCTACCGCGTCCGGCAGGCATCGTTAGAAGATACAAGCGGGGCTGGCTTGGGTTTGACAATCGTTCAGCAACTGCTGGTTCATTGTGGTGGCTCTATTTCGGTGAAAAGCAAACCGGGCGAAGGGTCTACCTTTACCGTACTCCTGCCCATTCATCCCAAACAGCCGTTGCCACCCTCAACGTGAGAGGTTCCGTCTACCGAAAGGGGAAGAGTGACAGTGAACGTTGTCCCGATTCCAACAGCGCTTTGGGCTGTAATGTTGCCGTAATGAGCATCGACGCATTGTTTAGCGATCGACAGCCCCAGCCTAGTACCGGGAATTGGTTCAGCATTGCTGCGTGCCGAGAAAAGCCATACTGCCCGTTCAGTTCCTGGTTGGTTGCTAGACAGTGGCTTACTGGATGCAACGTTGAAGAGAGCCGTTCACTCTTGACCGTCAAGGGCAACACCTGTATAAGCGGTTATCCGGCTGAAGCGCTGGTGGCATCAACAAGCCGCTCAAAGGCTGCATTACACCACTGAATCCGCCCATGCGCGTCCGTCCAGACAACAGCTTCTTCAATACGAGCGCTAGTGCTAGTTGGCTCAGGGTTGCCTGCATGGGGCTATTGTGAACTGTACGAAACAGACTTAGGCATAAAGTCATCCTCAAGCGTTTGTAAGCGCGGTCAGAGGACAGAAAAGGCAGTTCGCTCTACAAGCGCAGCAGGAGTTAAGGCTTTAGGAGAAGGCAGGCTTCAGCGTCAGCACTTAACCAAACGGAGTCAGTAGTTAACCAGAGAATTTTGCTGACTGACGATGCTGATGCTGGCACGTTGATTGTGATCGTCAGGAGGATGGTATGGCAGATTTTTGCATCAGCTAGCGATCGCTTCAATTGTGGCAAATTTGCAGAAGTTTTTTGCCTGATCGCCGCAAAACAAGTTGTAGCTAATACAATATCGGCACGGTCTACAGTGGCATCGCTCCCATCAGCATCGTTCACTAAACCTGCAAGAGAGCGGCAAGCTGCTTACAGGTTTGATAGCTATGTTCTCGATGAACGGTCACTTGATAAACAGTCAGTAGAGACACTAAAGCAAGGACTGATGGCTAAAAGCTGGTAGCTGCAAACCATCCGCTTATCTGATTTCAGTGTGACCATTTGCTTCGGGCTGTCTTAATATGTGGGATCACGTTGGTTCTAGTAGGGGTGCTGGGCTAACCGCTAGATTTTTAGAGTGCGGAAGCTAGTGTTATGGCAGGAAAAACAGTCAAGCGATCGCGGGTACAAGCTGTTAAGCTTCGTCTTCAAAAAGTAGGCAAGTCCAAACTTGTGGCAGAGCAGCCTGCTGACACGGTTGCCAAACCAGCACCAACGGCAGCTAGCAAGGAGAGCGATCGCACTGTCAGGAAACAGCGCGGCACAAATGTTGTGAAGCCGTTGCGTCGCCCTCGCTTCCCTGCTCAGGTCACCAAAGGCTTACGGTTTTTGGCAGCACCGCTCGTTTGGCTGTGTCTTTTGGCGTTTTGCGGTGGTACAGGTGTAGCAGCCTTTTTGTGGCTGACGACGCTGCCACCTGTGCCCAATTGCCAAACAATGCCATCGCCTGCTTCGGATAGCGAACGGCTTTATTGCGCCGAGCAAGCCTCGCGATCGGGCAAGGTAGAAGCCCTGCTGGCAGGACTGGCATTGGTCAAAAACTGGTCGCCTGATCATCCCCTTCGCCATCGCGCTAACCGTGATGTTACAGAATGGTCAAAGTCGTTGCTAGCGATCGCAGATACCAAAGCAGGTCAAGGCGATCTAGCGGGCGCGATCGCTCTGGCAAAAAAAATTCCGGCAACTAGCCCCCTTCATGCCGACGTGCAAACAGCGCTGCTAGGCTGGCAAAAAGCGCAAAATCTTGGACAGGCAATCAATGCTGCGATTCAGAGAGCTTTGAAGCAACAAGATTGGCAAACAGCAACGCTACAGATGCAGGCATTGACGCGGCTGGATGACGAATATGCGCGACAAAATCTCAGTCGCTTGCGGCAGCAGTTAGTCACTGAACGCACGACCTACCAGCAATTGCAGCAAGCCCGCCAAATCGCAGCCAGCGCGCCCGAAGATGTGGTCGTAGTTGGCAAGGCGATCGCCCTGGCA
>DATNQS010000336.1:0-5825 GCA_036703925.1 Candidatus Sericytochromatia bacterium | reverse complement strand
GGTGGAGTTTCATCACCTCAGCTTGTTTGATGCCGAACAATTGCCCGGAGAGTTTGATCTCATCAACTGTGTGGGAGTGCTGCATCACACGCCCGACCCCATTCGCGGCATTCAGGCATTGGCAAAAAAGCTGGCACCAGGGGGCTTGTTGCACATTTTTGTATATGGCGAGTTAGGACGGTGGGAAATTAAGTTGATGCAAGAGGCGATCGCGCTGTTGCAAGGGGATAAACGGGGTGATTATACGGATGGCGTCTCGGTCGGGCGACAATTATTTGGAGCGTTGCCTGAGGATAACCGCCTCCGTAAACGGGAACAGGAACGCTGGTCCTGGGAAAACCAACGGGATGGCTACTTTGCTGATATGTATGTGCATCCGCAAGAGATTGATTACAACATCCAGACGGTGTTTGAGTTGATTGATGCCTCTGGGTTGGAGTTTATTGGCTTTTCCAATCCGCAGGTTTGGGCTTTGGAACGCTTGCTGGCTAACGCACCGGCACTCATACAGCGATCGCAAGGGTTGAGCGATCGCGAGCGCTATCGCCTGATTGAGTTACTCGATCCACAGGCGATTACTCACTACGAATTCTTTTTGGCGCGTGCCCCTTTGTCCCGGCAAGACTGGTCAATCGACGCAGAGCTACTGACAGCGAAACCAGAACCCAGCCCTTGCATTCAGGGTTGGCGCGAGAGTCAGCAATTTTTTAATTACGATTATCAGGTAGTTGACTTGGCTGAAGCAGAGTGGAAGTTCTTGCGTGCCTGTGATGGCAACCAAACGCAGCAAAGAACGGTTGAGGAACTGTTGCCGTTGAGCGGAGCCAAGCTAGAAGATGTGCGATCGTTACAGCAACAGCAAATCATCCTCCTTGCGCCCTCCCTACTGTAAAGGCACAGCACGTTGAATGAAGAACCCCTTGATCTGGGATACCAACCGTATGCTGCGTTAGACCTGAACACCGTCAGATGGTTGAGCCATGGACGCTGCCAAGTCACGATAGCGGCGTGGATCGCCTTCTGCTAACACAAGCTGCTCTTGCTTTTTGCGATCGTACAGTTTCTCTAAAATAGTCTGCCAATCTGTTGCAGACAGAGGTGAAGGCTTCGTTACAGCCGCTAGTGTAGGCGTTGCTTCCGCTTGGAGGTGCTGTTGTGCCATCCAGATGCGCGCACGTACGGCCCAGTTGTCATCATTGGCGGCAATCTGCTCAAGGTGTGACTGAATGTGCGATCGCCAATCTGGATGGGTTGCGGCGATCGCCTTTGCCAGAGCTTGTAAACCCATGATGGCGGCATAGCGCACCACCCATTCTTCATCCTGTTGCGCGACAAAAAGCAAGGCTTCCAGTGCTTCTTCTTGAGCGATTTCTAGAAGATCATCTGGGAACCAGTGCCACTTCATCATCCCCAGTCCCCTGGCTGCTGCCCGCCGCACGCTGGGTGAAAAGTCAGCCGTTGCCACTCCTAGCAAGGTGACTAAGCCTCTCGGATCGCCAATGCCTGCCAGAGCGCGAATTGCCCAGGCTCTAGCGGTGTAATTATGAAGATCCAGTTGCTCCAAAAGGGCAGGTATAGAGGGTTCGCCTAGTTGAATTAACCCGTCCACTGCTGCTACTGCCGCCCCTGGATTGTTATAGCTCAGAGCAGCGATCAGCGTCGGAATGGCTCCTTCTAAACGGGCTGCTGCCAGCTCTTGCACGGCTACTAGCAAACGATAAGAAGAATCTGCGTCTTCTACAGCCTGAATCAAGGTAGAAAGGTGATCAGTCATGACGGAGAAAAAGAGCCATAAAGTCTGCTGATTTTATTCTCGCTCTTTCTGCAAGACATTGCTGCTTCTGGCAATAAAAGCACTAGAGTTAAGTGCTGCTCTTTGTGCTGTAACGCTAACGTCATTTTGACGTTGCTGAAGCTTAGGATGAGGGTAAAGCATTTTGTCTCGCAGCAACGTCGTCTGCTAAAAGCATCGGCTACAGTAATTCGTCCATTAAGGTCATGACTTTCATTGCGCCATCGGTCAAGTGTGGCGGCGTAGTGTGCTGTAGTTGCTTTTCCAATAAGCCCTTGAGGGCAATCAGCTTCAGACTATTTTCTGCCGGGGTTTGTGCGATCGCATCGGCAGCAGGTAAATACCCGATCGCTCCCAAATCTGTCAGGACGGTGCGGCGGAGTTGCAATTCCTTGTTAGAGAGCGCCTGCACTAAGCGATCGCCATACTGTTGGGCTTCAGGACTAGGCGTGAGTTGATACATGGCTCGTGCAGCAGCATACTGAATTCGAGGAATATCATGCTCTAAAAATGGCAGGATATCAGGAATAGCCGCGGTCGCGCCCAGAGTGCCCAATGCCTCCAGGATGGCTTCAAACGGTTGAATTAACTGAGGCGGTTCTAATGCTGGTAACGTTCCAGGCACCTGATTGTTGAGCAGCTCAATCAAGCGAGGCAGGCACAATACATCACCTAACGCCTCTAACGCCTGTGCTGCTGCTTCCCGCACATAGAAGTCAGAACATTCTAAGGCTCGCACTAGCGCTGGGACGGCTCGACGATCGCCAAGTTTACCCAATGCCCTCGCTGCATTGCGCCGCAGCGGATAACCACCAACTGTCGTCCGATCGTCCTCGTCATCTAGAGCGGCGATTAACACGGCAATGGCTTCTGGGTCATTAACCCGAAACCGACCAATCCACCACGCGGCATACACCCGCAAGCCCAAGTCTTCGCCTTGCAGGTTAGCGATCGCTTGTTCCACAGTGAGTGAACTATCACTTTTTATGACAGACTCGTCATCCATATCGATTGAAACGAAAGGTAGGCGAAAGAGCGTATTGATAGCTCACTTTAAAAAAGCAATGCCCGGAGCGATGAACAACCTTAAACGGCGGCTGCACATCTCTCCGGGCAGAAGCATTAGAGTCTAGCTCAATGCATTGATGGCATAGTCAATGTAGGAGTTTGCTTCAACAGCAGGATCACCACTCAAACCATGGTTAGCTTTGATGTACTTCAACGCTTCGATATACCAGCTAGGAGACAGGTCAAAGGTGCGGTTGATTTCAGCAACACCAGCAATCAAATAGTCATCCATGGGACCTGTACCACCCACAACCAGGCAGTAGGTAACCATGCGGAGGTAGTAACCGATGTCACGCACGCACTTGTCCTTGCCACGTTGCTCAGACGCGTAGTTAGGACCCTGCATTTGAGTGGTGTAGGGGAACTTGCTGTACACCGCATTAGCAGCTCCAGAGGACAACGAAGAGGCTTTCGAGGTCAAAGCTTTAGCAGCTTCTAGACCGGCAGAAGCCTGACGGAAACGACCAAAGGCGCTTTGAAGTTCGGTGGAGCTAAGAAAGCGTCCTTGAGAATCAGCAGCAGCAACTGCTTCGGTTAAAGGGGTCTTCATCGTCAAATAATCTCCAAAATTAGGCTTGTGTTGCGGGTGCCTCTGATGATGATCGCGACCAGAGGCTAATCGAAAAAGGCTATGTACTTGACTAAGAGACCGCAGCAGCAGCTTTGTCAAAGTAGCTGCTAACTTCACTCATCAGGCTGGAGCAATCGCCTTTGGTAACGCCATTTTGGTCGCCTGCGATCGCCAGTGCAGCATCCTTCATTTTGTGTACACCAGCTGCAACGGAACCACCAGGAACGCCTAGCGCTTGGTAGGTTTCGCGCAAGCCATTGAGGCAGCGATCTTCGAGGATGCTGGCATCACCCGAAAAGATTGAATAAGTGATGTAGCGGAGGATAATTTCCATGTCGCGCAAGCAAGCTGCCATGCGGCGGTTAGTGTAAGCGTTGCCACCAGGCGCAATCAGACCGGGCTGTTCTTCAAACAGTGAACGAGCCGCGTTAGCAACGATTGCAGACGAATTGCTGGTAATGCGGTTCACGGTGTCCATGCGCTTGTTGCCATCTGCGACCATAGCGCTGAGGGCATCCAACTGTGAAGCGCTGAGGTAATCACCTCGTGCATCAGCCTGGGAAACCACTTTTGCAAATGCGTCCAACATAAACTTCAATCTCCTAATGGGTTTAGTCGAGGATGGTTCAGGTCACAACCAGACTAAATTAAGCTCAGAAATCAATCTGCCTGAGCAGAGAGAAACAAGCAAACTCAGTGGATGGAGACCGACGAAATGTTTCTTGCTCTTCCAAAAAAGAAGCGGGAGAAAAGTTACATTTCTTAAAGAATCGAGAAATTTAACTCATCTGGACGCTTGTATAAACCGCATCCGTTTTCTAGTAACTTTCTCAACTTCTATGTTTATACTATGCCGTTGGATCGTTGTTTGTTAAAAATTGTGAAAGGCTAGACCGCCATAGGAATGGGCAGCTTCGCTGAAAAAAGAGTAACTGTGGCACTCACATACCAAAATGCACCCTACTCTCTAACTGTAACGACAATAACCATTTGAATCGCGTTTTCAAGTCAGCGTAAAGTTTAAGAAAAGTAAAGAAGATGAGAAGGCAAAGACGCGGTACATCTGTCACTCTGACCTTAGACGCTGCACTCCTCAAGAATGAACATAGCGTTGCTGTCGTCGGTGCTTGGCTAAACTACTCGGAGCAGATTGCTTCCAACCAAAAGTGGGGTATGGCGTTGTCATACCCCACTTACTTTCAGATGAGACTTCGAAATGGTTTTTGTTTTGGAAAAGGCTTTCTAACGTAAGGCTAGCAAGGCTTCTCGTTCCTCTGTTGATAGTTGGGTGAGCAAGGCTTTGGCTTTGCCAACATCATCCGGCTTGAGCAGATGCAGCAGGGTTTCGATCGTGTTCGTTCCCTGCCGGTCTGCGGCGTTTGCTGTAACCGCATCATCAGCCTCAGGACGGCGGCAAACGCCATTTCTGCACAGCAAGCCAAGCTGCCGCCAATACATTGTGGGTATGGAGTGCCCGCGTTGACCAAAGTGTTCTTCGTTGAGGAATTTTGATTCTAGAAAGACTTCGGGTGATCGATAACAAGTTTGTTCACGCGGATAAGGCACAGTGAAGCAGCCAAAGGCTTTGCGGTATTCTTCTGAATCCAGTATGGCTGTAACGAAGCCACCACAGCCTTGCTTGAGCAAAATCTCGTTGTAAACCTTCATTTCCTGGTGATCTGCGATCGCGCGTCCTAGAAAATGCTTGAAACAGACCTCCATGAATTTGACATTGGAGAGCTTGTCGTAATACTGGTTGCGATAAATGTCAGTGCAGGCAAACTGTTTCAAAAAGCGGCGCACACCAATTTTGTCTGTCAGAAAGTCTTTTTCCAGTGCTGCAACACTTTGTCGCTCTGCCGTGTAGAGTTGTCGTTCCAAAACTTGGCGATAGATTTGCGTCAGTGCAAATTGATGTTCTTCCCGGGAAGACCGTCGGCTGACAGTCACTGGTGTAAAGTCGTGCATAGAAAATTCCTCTAACCTTAGAATTGCAAATGTGTCTCGGCGAATGACACCAACCGAGTACTAGCAGTGGCTTCATCTGTATGGGAGAGAGGTGCTTTAACCTCTTGGGGCAATGTCAACCCATGACGCTCTATGGTGAGAGAGTGCCCGTTGCCTGTAGCCCGATCGCGCTGGCAGGCAAATTCTTAACAAAGCGTGATTTCTGATCGCACGGGTGTCTTGAGGATGCAGACCAGTGCACCATCAGAGTAAGGGCTAAAAATTTAAGCCTCCAGCCTTTAGCCTTGGGCTTTATCTTTTGAGAGCATATCGATCGCGTCTCCTAAGGCTGTCGTCAAGCCCTGGCGCGTTTGAGCATGGTTCTTTTGTTCAGTTTGGAGTGCTTGAGTCAACTGATCGCGCACAACTAAAGACTCAATCAGCTTG
>DATNQS010000335.1:0-4721 GCA_036703925.1 Candidatus Sericytochromatia bacterium | reverse complement strand
TGCGGTTAGATGCAGATATCTATCGCCCTGATGCAGAGGAGACGTTTCCTGTTTTACTCATGCGGCAGCCCTACGGACGGGCGATCGCCTCCACTATCGTTTATGCTCATCCCACCTGGTATGCCGCTCATGGCTATATCGTGGTGATTCAGGATGTACGTGGACGCGGTACGTCTGAGGGCAGTTTCAAGCTTTTTGCCCATGAAATTGAGGATGGCGAGGATACTGTGCAGTGGGCAGCGGCGCTTGCTGGCAGCACCGGGCAGGTTGGGATGTACGGCTTTTCCTATCAGGGGATGACCCAACTGTATGCTGCTGCTGCCCAACCACCCGCCCTTAAAGCGATCTGCCCTGCCATGATTGGCTATGACCTATATACCGACTGGGCGTATGAAGGTGGAGCCTTTTGTTTGCAAGCCAACTTAAGTTGGGCAATCCAGATTAGCGCTGAAACGGCTCGTTTAAAGGGTGATGTTGCGGCATATCAGGCGCTGGCAACAGCAGCTAAACATCTGCCTCTGAGCGACTCAACGCCCGCTGATCCTGGCATTCTTCAAGATCTTGATCCTGATTCGTTTTACCACGAGTGGCTGCAACATTCTGAACCAGACGATTACTGGGAGCAGCTTTCGCCGAAGTCATACTTACATGCAGTCGATCTGCCGATGTTACATATTGGCGGTTGGTTCGACACATTCCTGCGGGGCACGATCCATCTTTACAAAGAAATGGCAGCCCGGAGCGCCTATCGTCAGCAGTTGATCGTAGGACCCTGGGCGCATTTGCCGTGGGGACGCAAGGTGGGGGCGATCGACTTTGGAGCCGCCGCCGCTAGCCCATGCGATCGCCTGCAAATTCGCTGGTTCGATCAGTGGCTCAAAGGCTTGAACACAGGATTACTGGCGGAACCCCCGATCGCTCTCTTTGAAATGGGCAGCAACCAGTGGCGCACCTTTGACACATGGCACAGCGCTCCCCCAACGCCCTTTTTTCTCGCCAGCACTGGGCTTGCCAGCATGAGTGACCAGGAAGGCACCCTTGCCCCTTTACCGCCTCACTCCTTCACCCCTTCAGCCGATGTGCTCGTTCACGATCCCTGGCGACCTGTCCCCGCAAGCGGTGGTCATGCCTCTGCGCCGTCTGGACCCTACGATCGCTCTAACCTGGACTGCCGCACCGATATTCTTACCTATACTTCCGAGCCGCTTACCGAAGACTTACACCTGGCAGGTGAGGTATCAGCATTAGTGTATTGCGCTGCTGGTCTGCCTAGCTTTGATCTGTGTGCCGTTTTGTCTGACGTGCGTCCCAATGGTACGGTCTATAACGTCACTCAGGGCTACATCCACGTACTTCCAGAGCAGCCCACGACACCGTTACAAATTTCACTTCAGCCGACTTGCATCTGCATTTCAAAAGGCAACGCCATTCGCCTGAGCCTGAGCGCAGCGTGTTTCCCTGCATATCCGGTGAATGCGGGTAGCGGGACACCTCCTGGTAAAACACGCTTGATGGATCAACAAATTATTACAGTGACAGTGGTTAGTGACGGCGATCGACCTTCTCAGGTTTTGCTGCCAGTGGTTAAGTCAGAGTCATTTTCAAAGGAGGGTGACGGGCTTGTGGAAGAGTGCAAAGGTCAAAAAGTGGAAGAGTGAAAGAGTAGAAGGGTGAAAGCGGCTGTTATTGTGGAAGCACAAAGCTGTACCAGTACGAAATGATATTGCCTTTAGACAGAAGAAGAACCGCCACAGTCTTTGTCATGCTGGAGTGATACGCATCCATATTTGAATATACCGACAGGCTGAACCAGGTTTGTGATGGCTAAACTGGCTTTATCAGGACAAACAGAAAAGTCAAGACAGTTGACAGCAGAAGCGCAGATGCAAATTGAGCGTATGCGAGACGTGGAGCTTTTGCTCGCTCATATGCTCAGACAGGAGGATGTGACGCTTAAGTTTATCCTGGACTGCCTTTATGATGTTGGCTCGGTTAACTTGATCAACCAAAAGGTTCCTTCTCAGCCATTCAATCAATTGATGAAGGCGATCGCGGTGATGTCTAAGCCCGCCTTCAAAGTGTTTGCGTTGCGCTGGTTGCACAAAAACTGTCCCAGCTTAATTGCTAACTGGCTACACCAAAAAGTACGCTTCAGTACGCCAAAGACACAGCCAGCCGTTACTGTAGCGAAAGTGATGGATGCACAGGAAGCCCCTGCACCAGTGCCCGCCCCGCTGACTGAGGCAGTCGCTCAGCCGATTAGTGCTGCCTTAGCAGTCAATGCCGCCCCAACGATAGAAAGCGATCGTCAAATTCGGCGGCTACAGCAGCGCGTGCGGTTGCTTACTGGCATTTTAGTTGGCGTGGTTTTGCTCTGGGGTGGTTCGGTACTTTTGCCTTACTACAACACCGAACCAGGTGCGGCTCAGTCGCAAGAAAACGTGCAGCAACCTTAGTCATTGTGGAACGGTAAATACGCTTGCATTGCGATGCATCAGCCACGATTACGGCAAATCGTTCTTGCCTGTCGTCGTTGTACTGGGTTAGCGTTTTGCTGGCGATCGAGTCTGGAGCACCAGCGGAGGAGCGCACCCTTTGTCTCAGCGTAAATCGGTTGGTTTTGCGGTACTAACTGCGCTGACACAATCGCCGCATCGTAACTACCCTGTCTACTCCGTTCGCGTGCGATCGACAAAATTTGGCGGCTCCACGAGGCAATCTCTTTCTGAGCCTGGGCATACTCTGGTTGACCTGGTTTCACCGTCTTAGCTTCCTGAATCGCCGACGAGTAGGACGATGCCTGACCTCTATTGGCTGCTGCCAGTGCTCTTGCTTTACTTAATGGAGACAGGGCTAATGGTTGGGCGATCGGTGCTGCGCCCGTTACCTGAGCAGATTGAGCCTGTGGCTTGGGTTCCGGCTTGCCAGTCGAGATAGCTGTTGGAGACAAACGGCTCGCTCCTGAAGCGCCAAAATCTCGAGCCGTGGCAATGGACTGAGGTGGAATCACTTTCGTCGCAGCAGGGGCTGTAGGGGTTAGAACGATCGGTAAGCTTGTGTTGACAGACGGTGATGGCGCTGTCAGTGAGGCTACGTCAGGTCGCCCTGTCCCAGACGGCGATGGACGCAAGGCAGCAGTACCCGGTTGCTGCACGGTTGCTGGTGCCTTAGGCGTAAAGGCTGCACAGTTACGCAACAGCACACCCGAAATCAGCACAACGACAGCACACCCACCCCATCGCAGCACAGGTCGCCAGAAGAGAGCATCAGGGATTTCGTTCGAGTCCTCGAGATCGTCAGAATACGGCTGTGGCACGGTAGGCACTGGAGGGGGTTGGGCAACTCTATTGTCATGATTTTGGGCAACACTGTCGATAAGCTGTGCCGACTGAATGCTAAACGCTGACATTCTGCCATTTGTTTGCGGTGGGACAGTGGTCAAACTATTTAGATGGTGTGTGGAGTCATTTGTCGAGACATTGCCATTAGATACAGCCATAGCATGAGGGGGTAAATATCCTGATGCCGCGATCGCCCTGTCCTTCGCTTCGAGCGACTGCCCATTTATCGCAACAGACTTCCAACCACTACCATATGCGACACTGCCATACGGCATGGAAGGTATACCTGCATCAGGTAGCGGTCGGGCGGTAGTAGAAAGGGAACCATTCGCAGTTGCCGCAGAACCATTCTGTAAGGCAGTCTGTGCAGGAGCGTAACGATCGCCGTTCTGCTGAGTCGCTGCCCCAGAAGCCAGAGGCAGTAGAGGCTGTTGTCGTTTTTCGTCTGGGCAAATTGTGACGGCTTGTTGGATCGGTCGCCAATAGTGTTCGCTCAACTCTGGCAGGCGATCGCTCAAATACTGCTCCACCGCAGCTAGTGTGATAGAGCGGTTGTCTCGCAAGCTTTCTAGCAGCGCTGCGGTGAAAAAACCATGTCCCAACGCTGACGTTTCACGCGAGAACTGACCTGACTGGCAAGACAGTATGGTGGGAATGCCTGTGATGCTTGCTAAATGCTCTGTATGGGTGCCAACTGTTTCATGGGAACTGCTTTCGTTGCGGTTGATATCTAGCAGTACTAAAACGGTTGCCTCTGCCACCTGCCTCAAGCTGCGAAAAATCGCTTCAAGTGGTATAGCAGTCGTAGTGATCGCCGCTGGGTTGCCTTCGATCGGCATCAAATAATCTTGCCCCTGCTGGCACACACCATACCCGCTAAAAAAGCACCACAGCACATCGCCTGGTTGTATATACCGCTGGATGAGTAGGTCAAGCCAGCTTTGAATCGTCTCGCGATCTGGGTAGGTCGCTTTGCCCCATTGAGGTGGCGAGGTTTCCGTAAGCAGGAGGCATTGTTCAGCCGGAACGCCCCCCGCTTCAATTAGAAATCGGTGCATCGCCTGAGCATCATGCTGGGCATAGCTCAAAGGCTGCAAAAACTCATACTGATTGATGCCAATGCTGATTGCCCAGTGTCTCATACCAGCCGTCCCGGATATCTCTTGACATAGCATTCCCAGTCATGTCTATCATGACACGCTCACTGTAGAAGGCAAAATTCTAAATTGAGGCTGGTTAGTTAAGCGATCGCACAGTGAAACAAGACAAACAAGCAAGGATAAACGAACTGTCACATACTGAAGCGCGATCGGTTCACCCTTAACCTTAAAAAAGCTGCGCCCTCCAGAAGAGAGCACAGCACATTTAGGTAAGTCCAAA
>DATNQS010000334.1:0-5938 GCA_036703925.1 Candidatus Sericytochromatia bacterium | reverse complement strand
TTGTTTGAAGGCGCACGCGAGGTTTTGCAAGCCTTGACAACGGCTGGGTTACGGGTCGGCATTGTATCAGCAGACTCAACTGCAAATGTCAAAGATTTTGTGGAGCGTTATGAACTGGGGGCTTGGGTGCAAGTTGGGTTGGGGATTGACAGTGCTCCTGGCAAGCCTGATCCAACTATTTTTTATCAAGCCTGTACCTTATTGGGGGTTGCGCCGGAAACAGTGCTGGTGATTGGCGATGCCACTGCTGATATGCAAATGGCAAAGACAGCAAAGGCGGCAGGTTGCGTCGGTGTGACGTGGGGCTGGACACGATCGGCATCGTTGCAGCAGGCAGATGCCTTGATCGCGCGGTTTTCAGATATCCAGATTCTTGAGTAGCCCGCTGAAGCAGGTTATATTCTGAAAACTTGGTAAGGAATGTTGCCTAATAGCCTTCCCTAAATAGAACTTCTATATTCTTTTTCTAAGTTGATTCAATTAAGTTTAGTATCCTTAACGCTAACGCTCTTTGTCCGTTAGTTGGACATGAGAAGCCTGCAAGTCTTAGCACGAGCGGGTAAAAGACAGTCGTTGTGCTTGAGCTGACCCATCATACCTTCCACTGCTTTAGTTATTAAGGGTAGTACAAGCGTGAATCTTATGGGATTTCGATCGAAGAAGGCGATCATTCCGGTCAAGCTCCAATGCTATAATCTGCTGACTTATAGCAATTATGCTTAATTGATTGTTTTTAGTCGTTCGCCAGAGAGGATTGACGCTTGTCCCGCCGCTATCTCTTTACTTCTGAATCCGTTACTGAAGGTCATCCAGACAAAATCTGTGACCAAATCTCAGACACAATTTTGGATGCCTTGTTGGCACAAGACCCTGCAAGTCGTGTGGCGGCTGAGGTAGTAGTCAACACAGGTCTTGTGCTGATTACTGGTGAAATCAGCTCTAAGGCTAAGGTAAATTATATTGATCTGGCTCGGCAAAAAATTGCTGAAATTGGCTACTCTGGTGCTGATTGTGGTTTTTCGGCGAATAGCTGTGCTGTGCTGGTAGCTCTAGATGCTCAGTCGCCTGATATTGCTCAGGGTGTAGATACTGCCCAGGAAACTCGCGAACAGGCAAGCGACGAAGAGCTTGATCTGATTGGTGCTGGTGATCAGGGCATTATGTTTGGGTTTGCCTGCAACGAAACGCCAGAGTTGATGCCGCTGCCTATCTCTTTAGCACACCGGGTTTCGCGTCGTCTTGCAACCGTTCGCAAGACAGGTCAGCTACCCTACCTACGTCCTGATGGCAAGACTCAGGTAACGGTTTTGTATGAAGACAACCGACCGATCGGCATCGATACTATTCTCGTCTCAACCCAGCACACGGCGACCATCGGGGAGATTACAGACGAGGCGGCAGTCCAAGCAAAGATCAAGGAAGATCTGTGGACATTGGTGGTGCTGCCTGTCTTCATGGACATTGACCTGAAGCCCGATCGCGATACGCGCTTTTTGGTCAATCCAACAGGCAAGTTTGTGATTGGTGGTCCTCAAGGAGATTCTGGGTTAACGGGACGTAAGATTATCGTGGATACCTACGGTGGCTACTCTCGACACGGCGGCGGTGCTTTTTCAGGCAAAGACCCTACTAAAGTCGATCGCAGTGCTGCCTATGCGTGCCGTTATGTCGCAAAAAACATTGTAGCGGCTGGGCTGGCAGATCGATGCGAAGTGCAGCTCAGTTATGCGATCGGCGTAGCACGTCCGGTCAGCATTATGATCGACACCTTTGATACTGGTAAGATCAGCGACGATCGTTTGCTCGAACTGGTCAAAGAACACTTTGAACTGCGCCCAGCAGGCATCATCCAGACCTTTAACCTGTGTCATTTACCAGGCGATCGCAATGGTCGCTTTTATCAAGATGTTGCAGCGTATGGTCATATGGGACGCACCGATTTAGATTTGCCCTGGGAGCAGCTTGACAAGGCACCACTTTTACAAACTGCTTTGACCGATGTTCTAACGCTTAAGCATTAGTCTTAAGTGTTCCTTGTGTTGTGGAGCATTAGATGTTCAGCAGCACTTTGTTGCATAGTCAAGCACTAGTAGTTTTTCAATTGCATTCGACTAGAGGCAGTGTCAGAAGGTTAGATCATCCTTACTGGCACTGCTTTCTCTTTATGCTCTCTTTAACAAAAGTTGGTTAAATTCTTGCTAAAGACGGTTCTGGCGTAAGCCGAGCTAAGACTTGTTTGAGTACCATTACTGTCCAATCAATGTCAGCAGCAGTCGTTTCGCGCCCTACCGTGAGGCGGATCCCCGCTTTCGCAGCGCGATCGCTGTAGCCCATCGCTTGCAGAATTGGGCTGGGAGACAATTTGCCGCTGTGACAGGCAGAGCCAGCACTAATGCCAATGCCAGCAAGATTCATCTGGCGCACCAGCGTTTTGCCATTGAGCGTTTCGCCATCGGCAGATGGCAGGTAGAAACTGGCATGATGAGGCAGTCGGCTTGCAGAGAATGTTTTGAGCGCTGCGCCGCTAACGCCTGTAGGTAACAATCCTGGTACATCGGCCAATTGCTCAAAGAGGTAATCGCGCAAGTGCATCAACCGGGGTGTTTCGATCGCCATTTCCTGCACCGCTAACTCAGCCGCAACGCCAAAGCCCGCGATCGCAGGTACAGCCTGAGTGCCCGATCGTAGCTTTGCTTCTTGACCACCACCACCCAGCAGCGGCACCAGAGTCATACCTGGTCGTACATAGAGAGCGCCTGCTCCTTGAGGACCATATAGCTTATGGCTGGACAAGGACAGTAGATCGACAGGTAACTGCTGCACATCCAGTGACAAGCGTCCGGCGACCTGAACGGCATCGGTATGAAACACAGCACCATGAGCACGAGCGATCGTCCCCAACGCTTGAATGGGTTGTATGGTACCGACCTCACTCTGACCGTAAATGATTGACACCAGCACCGTATTTTCTTGCAGCGCTGCCCGAAGATTCAGGGAATTCACTCGTCCTTGAGCATCGACAGGTAAGCGCGTAACCTGCCAGCCTAACTGTTCTAACCAGCGCACAGGCTCGGCGATCGCTGAATGTTCCACGCTGGAAATAATAATGTGCTGCGGTGTGGCATACTGACGCACAACACCCATAATCGCAAGATTATCTGCTTCGGTGCCACCAGCCGTAAAGACGATCGACTCAGCAGGTGCATTAATTAGCCGCGCCACTTGCACCCTAGCGCGCTCGACCACAATGGCAGCACGTTGCCCCCAAACGTGGAGGCTGGACGGATTGCCCCACTGCTCACTCAGGGCAGCTTGCATTGCCGCGATCGCCTCTGGACGAGTGGGTGTCGTAGCGCTGTAGTCCAAATAAATTTGCATGAGTATCTAAGCGGTAGACATTCTCCTTTCAAGCATACAAGCCTGTAGCAGCAGTTTGGTTTACTCAGTTTCGCCAGGTTCAAGAATGCGCTGGAAGAGATATCCTGTGCCACGAGCTGTCAGGATTAACTCTGGATTGCTGGGGTCGTCTTCAAGTTTGGCGCGGAGGCGCGAAATATGCACATCGACAACGCGGGTATCAACGTGACGTTCAGGTGTGTAGCCCCAGACCTCTTGTAAGATTTCCGATCGCGAGAATGCTTCTCCAGAACGGCTTACCAACAGTTCCAGCAGGCTAAACTCCATGCCAGTTAGCCGAATACGCTCGTCACCTTTGTAGACCTGACGTTTATTGGTGTCGATGCGAATGCTGTTGATGTGGATCACACCAGAGCTAGGAATGCCCGTAGTGCCCGTTTTTTCAACCCGTCGGAGCACAGAGCGAATCCGCGCTTCTAGCTCTTTGGGCGAAAAGGGTTTGACAACATAATCATCCGCACCCAGTTCCAATCCTGTAATGCGATCGGCAACGTCGCCCAATGCCGTTAGCATGATGATGGGCACATCAGATTCTTTCCGCAATTCTTGACAAACGCCGTAGCCATCCAGCTTGGGCATCATGACATCCAGTACCACCAGATCGGGGTCAGCATTACGAAAGGTGTCAAGTGCCTCTTCACCATCAGCCGCTGTCACCACGTCGTAGCCAATCATTGAGAGGCGTGTTTCTAAAATGCGACGAATGCTTGCTTCGTCATCAACTACTAGTATTTTTTCTTTGTGATTTTCCAAGTTAATAGACTCCTTAAGCTTGTTGTAGAAACATTAATTTCTGTACTTTATCATTAAAGATAATACCCGATTTGATCGAGTTCAGAACGCTAAAATTGTCTCCCTTAAAGCACTTCGGACTTTCTTAATATTCTGTTTGTGAGCGTTCTCACTGCTATAAGTACTTCTACCTTTCCTCATAAAGAATGCCGAAACTTCGATCGCACTACGTTTGTAACCAATGTGGCGCAGAGTCTTCTCAATACTTTGGCAAATGCCCCGCCTGCAATAGCTGGAATGCACTGGAAGAACAGGCTGTTTCCACTACGACCGTTGCCGCTCGTCCGGGTGCTGCCCGCATTGGTAGCCGTACCTCAGCAACCCAACAGCTACCTGCACAACCCAAAGCTGCCCTGACGCTGGCGCAAATTTCTGACCATCCCCAGGCTCGCCTCTCGTCTGGCTATGTTGAACTCGATCGCGTCTTAGGCGGCGGCATTGTCCCTGGCTCCCTAGTACTCATTGGTGGTGACCCTGGTATCGGCAAATCGACTCTGCTGCTACAAACTGCTAACCGTATGTCTCAAAGCTATCGTACTCTTTACGTCTGTGCCGAAGAGTCAGCCCAACAGGTGAAGTTAAGAGCACAGCGGTTGGGGGTAGGAGAGGAGAGAGGAGACCAGTCAGCGGTCAGCAGTCAGCGTTCAGGCTCAACTCAAAACTCAAAACTCAAAACTCTTCCCGATACCTCTCACCCCTCACCCCTTACTCCTCACTCCTCACCTTCCAACCTCTATCTCTTGCCCGAAACCGATCTCGACACCATTCTGGCAGAGTTGGAGTCGCTGAAGCCTCATGTGGCAGTGATTGACAGTATCCAGGCACTGTACTTTAGTGCGTTGTCATCGGCTCCAGGTTCAGTAGCGCAGGTGCGGGAGTGTACGTCAGTGCTAATGCAGATGGCAAAGCGGCAGAATATTACGCTGTTTATTGTGGGGCATGTGACGAAGGAAGGAGCGATCGCAGGTCCTAAAGTGCTGGAACATCTAGTGGATACAGTGCTGTACTTTGAGGGCGATCGCTTTGCCAGCCATCGTTTATTGCGATCGGTGAAAAACCGCTTTGGGGCAACGCACGAAATTGGTGTGTTTGAGATGGTGGATGAGGGGTTGCAGGAAGTGCTGAATCCCTCAGAACTGTTTTTGGGCAATCGGGATGAGTTTTCATCGGGGAGCGCGACGATCGTCGCCTGCGAAGGGACACGCCCGATCGTCGTCGAGTTGCAAGCGTTGGTTAGCCCGACGAGCTACAGTTCGCCCCGACGATCGACCACAGGTATTGAATACAATCGGCTGCTGCAAATTTTGGCAGTGCTGGAAAAGCGCGTCGGCATTCCGCTCTCGAAGCTAGATGCTTACGTTGCGTCATCCGGTGGCTTAAGTGTGGGAGAACCTGCCGCTGATCTGGGGGTTGCGATCGCCGTCGTGGCAAGTTTCCGCGATCGCGTGGTTGATCCGCGCATGGTCTTAATTGGCGAAGTTGGCTTGGGTGGGCAGGTGCGCCCCGTATCGCAGATGGAGCTACGGCTGAAAGAAGCAGCAAAACTCGGCTTTAAGCAGGCGATCGTCCCCAAAGGGCAAGTCTTGCCTGACCTAGGACTGGAGATTTTTCCCGTTGCGAGGGTGGTAGATGCTATTGCGATCGCCCTTGCAGGCAAAAAGTCTACTGATGATTCCACCGATGAAACTGACGAAGCTCAGTAATGTTCTATAAGACTTTGCAAAGACAC
>DATNQS010000333.1:0-7696 GCA_036703925.1 Candidatus Sericytochromatia bacterium | reverse complement strand
TCGGGTTAAAGCCCAGCAAAGGCAGGAACGGATTGTCGAAGTGGCAAAAATGCTTGCGATCGACCATTTGCTTGATCGCAAGCCGGGTCAGCTATCGGGGGGTCAACAGCAGCGTGTGGCGTTGGGTCGGGCGATCGCTCGTCAGCCCCAGGTTTTTTTGTTGGATGAACCGCTGTCCAACCTGGATGCCCAACTGCGGGACGATACTCGTGCCGAACTGAAGCGGCTCCATCAACAGGTAGGCATTACGACGATCTACGTCACCCACGATCAGGTTGAAGCTATGACCCTAGCAGACCAGATCGTTGTCTTAAACCAGGGGCGCATTCAGCAGATTGGCGACCCTCAAACCATTTATGCACATCCGGCGAACCGGATGATTGCTACGTTTTTGGGCAGTCCACCGATGAACATTCTGACTGCTACGTACGATGGCACCGCATTTCAGATTAATGGACAGGCACTTCCTTGCCCAGAGGGACTGCAAGCCAAACCTCAGCCGATCGCTGGACAAACCTACGATCTCGGCATCCGTCCAGAGCATCTTCAGCTTTGTGCTGATGCAGGCGATCTCAAGGTCGAAATTAGTGTGGTAGAGCCACTGGGTCGAGAAGTGTTGGTACGTGCCAGGTTACTTGCAGAACCATTGTCTCGATCGTCAGAACTTGCCTTCCAGTGTCGCCCTGATCAGTGCCTCCGTGTGGGCGATCGATGTTCACTAGCGCTAGATTTTGATCAGCTCTTTGTCTTTAATGCGGATACTGGTAAAACGCTGTATCCCTTAAATCAGCTCTAGAACCACGCTATGACATTGTTTCTAGCCGTCATTTGTCACCTTAATTATGGGTTAAGAAATCTTAGACAGAGAATTGACAGATTCTTAACGTTTTACAGCGTTGAGAGGGCAAGCAGCACGATGCTCAAAGTGATGATCGACGTTAGCGATCGTCCCTCAGCCCGTCAATAACCCCGTATCTAGCGGTACCGCTGCATTCACCAACGACAGCAGCACGCCCGTTTGCTCCTGTCCGTTTGTCGCCAAATCGCTGTGGCAAAGGTAGATTCGTTCCTCAGTACGACCGAGCAGATCTAGCAGAATGCGACGGAGACGGCGTTCATTTGCATCCATCGCATCCGCAGATGTCCAGGCGCGCCCCGACCAACTTTGCAGAAACAGCGGTGCACCAAACAGCGAATCGACCCCACTCAACCAGCGTGGCGAACCAGCATCTAGCCAAAATTGCCAGCGGTGAGTGCGACGACTAGAACGGTACTGAAACACATTAGCCAGTAGCACTGCATTACTATCTGGTCCGATCGGGCGTACCGGATAAGGATTCGCAGTCACAGTGTCACTTTGTAAAAGCTGAACAAAGCAGCTCACGGTCATATAAGCGGGTGCATCAAACCGTTGGCTGCGTCGGAGCCTACCATCCACTTCCCAGTAGTGTTGAGCCGTTTCGATCAGTTGGCGTAACGCCGATAGTTGCTCAAACGGTAACGCGCCGCCGCCAAACAGAAAGTGCTGAATGGCACGATCGAGCAGCGAGACCGCATTGGGGATCAACCGCTGCTCAAGCTGACTCTGCTGGGCAGCAATCCACTGCACGATCGCCTGATAGGCGTTGCTTGCCTGATAGCCCAACCGATCCCAGCGAGGAAAAGTGGTGACTGGCAGCAAACGGGGTCGATCGGGGTGAGGGGCAAAGCAGTAATCGGCAAGTAACCCAGCACGAACGGGGTCGATCGAGAAGGATGAGGGATAAAGGATAAGGGATGAAGGAGAGTGTTGAGTTAGTTCTGACTGCTGGCTGCTGACTGCTGACTGCTGACTGTTATTTTCTGGCTGCTGACTCAACACCACCAGCATTTCTGCTACCGCTTCTCGATCGACCAGTCGTCCTAAACTGGGATAAACCAGAGTTAATAATGTCAGCAGGGCGCGAATAATCGGCGAACTGGTTAAGGGACGCTGGTCGTTAAGGGATTCGACGGGAATCTGGTGCTTACCGAGCATTTCGGTCAGGCTGTAGCGGGCGATCGCATCAACACCGGGTGCAATAACGACAATTTCGCGGGGTTGCACTTGCTGAGTCTGCACCGCTTCAATGATGACTTCCGCCGTGCGGCGCAACAGTTGGGCGCGGGAGGTGGTTTGAATCGCCTGGATTGCATCTGGCAGGCTAGCAAAGAAAATTGGGTCTGTGGCGAGTGCCACAACCGCATCGCCCAAGTCATCGCCCAGGCAATGGACAGGGCGATCGGTCAGCGTTTCGATGCGACAGCGGTCTGCTAAACCTGCTAGATAAGCGGGATCAGCTCCCAAGCCCAAACGTACTGCTCCATCTGGATTGTAGGTGAAAATAGCGGCTGCTCCAGCATCCAGCAAGGTCTCGAAGACCGATCGCGCGATCGCTGGGTACTCGTCCACATCATCCGCTAATACCACCTGATACCGTTGTGCCAAATAGCGTTGGTAGGTTGGGTTGGGTAGTAAGTATTGCCAGTACAGCCCCGCAATGATGCCGTAGGTTAACAGCCCTTGCGATAGACACCAGTTTTGCCAGTGTTGCAGCAGTTCACCAACCTCCGCTTCTGGGAACGGCAGCGCCTCATTTTGCCCTGCAAGCCCCTGTTCCAGTATCACAGGGATGTCTGCGATCGGAATGCCAGCCAGAGCTGCGAGTTGTAGTAAATCCAGCAGTCGTCGCACCAGGCGCACTTCGGTCAGGCTCGTCTGTTGCCCGATCGCCTGGTCGAGTTCTGATCGCCAGAGTTGCGCTGCCAGTGCTTGCTCATTTTCGGGTGCTAGACGTACAGGGAACTGCGCTTTTAGGTCAAGCTGTTGAATGAGCAATGACCAGAACAGCGTCACTTCTGACTGGAAAAAACCCAGCGGTGTAGTGGAGTGGAGTGTCACCTTGCCCTGAGTTGCTGCCGTCAAGCGATCAACTAGCTCAATTCTGTTATCACCGATCGCTGCCAAGACGAGGACTCCGGGTACACCCTCAGGCGTGGTGGAGAAAGAGACAAGCGGCGGCACGGACGAATGAAGTGAAGTAGGGGGAAGCAGTGGCGAACCCCTTTCTGTTGTTCCATTTAATACCTCAGTGCTTCGCCCTCCCGGCGTGCCATGCTGTGTTAAACCAGACTGTATCCAAGTACGAAACTGGTTGACCAGGTAGGCAGTTTTACCGCTGCGTGTTGCGCCTGAAACCCAAATCGGCTCACTGTTCACTGATTACCTCGACTGATTTTGTTACCATGACTGAGCGCTCTTAGCTGTAGCGTTTCCGTTTCTGCAACAGAGTCCTCGAGCTTTCTTTTCAGGCTACCAAAGCTTGCCTATCAGCGCTTAGGATTCAGCGCACCTCTGCACCCCTTCGTATTATGCAAACAACACTTTGGACAAGGCTGAAGCAGTCACTTGGCGCTGCCAGACAGTGGTATGAACAAACTCCAGAGCGGGCACTGGATCAAGCCTATGCTGCCGCTTTGATGATTCAAGCGATCGAAGATGAGCATTTTGACGGCAAGCCAATTTCTACAGAAACCGCTAAATATGGTGCTAATTCAAAGGCAGTTTTTCAAGAAGAGCTAAGAAAATGCCTCAAGATTGCAACCCTCCGACTCTCAGAATTTAAAGCCAGTCGGTTTATTTTTAACACAGCAGATACGTCTGGGAATGCACGCCAGGGTGCCGCTTCTTTAGCCAACAGTGAGCGAGCGGCAGTCATTTTAGAAAAGCTGAAGTTTATTGATACCGTTATCGAAAAATATCAGCCTGAAAAGGCAGAATCTGTAGCGCTAGTACCCGTGAATCAAACGGGCAGCGTCTCAGTGGCACAGAATGGGAAACCGCAGCTAGCGATCGGTGCCAAAAGCAACACCGGTAGCCAACGCTTGAGTAATGGTCAAACGATTGACCAACTCTATAAAGGAGAACCAGCCTTTGATGATGATGATGACGATACGGGTATTTTTGATAAGTCGGGTGTGCTACCACGAACGATCGCCAGCACGCTCGGTCGTATCAAGCGCGACTTAGACCCAAATTCTGAACAGAAAGTAGTGCAAAGCTTTCGGTCTAATA
Organism: Candidatus Sericytochromatia bacterium; assembly: GCA_036703925.1. Classification (GTDB taxonomy): domain Bacteria; phylum Cyanobacteriota; class Cyanobacteriia; order Leptolyngbyales; family Leptolyngbyaceae; genus Stenomitos. Next base: position 3,603 of record DATNQS010000333.1, on the reverse strand, counting down.
AGGTAAAGACACGCACCTCCATTCGCTTTTTGCTTATTCTCATCACCGTGCCCTTGCTCGTACAGCAAATTTCAAAAACGGTTCTTATTGGTCCCATTGTTGATAGATTCCGCTCGTCCGAGAGCGCTAATCCCTTCTTGAATTTTGAGCTTCAAGAAACAGCTTTGAGAGAGCTGCACATGTTTAGAGAACGGATGGAATTCGACTTCTTGTTAGGCAAAGCTCCGAGCCTTCACAGTGATGTGCTAGGTGACCCATTGCTGAATGGAGCCGCAGCTGAAGAGGAGCAAACGACAGGCGAACTCAGTAGACCATTAACAAGAGCAGAGCAGGAAGAACGCATTGAAGCCAAGCTAAGAGAGCGAGCCGAAGAGATTAAGTTGGAGTACAGCCGCAGCGGTTCGGAGGCGATTAAAAACATCTTTGGTGATTTATGTTCACTGATTGCTTTTGCGATCGTGCTGATCATGAATCGTCGTGAAGTAGCCATACTCAAGTCATTTATTGATGACACTGTTTACGGTTTAAGTGATAGCGCTAAAGCCTTCATTATCATTCTGTTTACCGATATGTTTGTCGGCTTTCACTCGCCGCATGGATGGGAGGTTTTGCTAGAAGGTTTGTCTAAACATTGGGGCTTACCTGCAAATCAAAGCTTTATCTTTTTGTTTATTGCGACGTTTCCAGTGGTCTTAGACACGATTTTCAAATACTGGATTTTCCGCTACCTCAACCGCATTTCACCATCGGCAGTAGCAACCTACAAAACTATGAACGAGTAAAACTTACGCTTACAGCAAACACCTAATGGGTAAGCCAGAATTTCTTCTCACTGAGTGAAGGGATGAAAGAGCATGGCTTCTTTAATTGGGGATCGCTTTAACTTTTATCCCAGACCTGTTTTCTAGTTTTCTTTCTGTAAAGGCGAGAGGCTGGGGAATGAGAATGTTTCTGTCAAACAAAAATGGGTCTGAGGCACTCCCAAACCCATTGCTTGCTATTCGCTTAAAGCTGACTTAGTACAGTTGGGGGATCGGCTGGGCTGGGGTCGTTGTCGCAGGAGCCGTGGGCGCTGGGCTAGTCAGCTCCGGCGTTGGGCTTGTCTGTAGCGGCGTTTCAGTCTGGAGTGGGGTAACGCTCACACCACCTGACGGCGTAAACGGCAAGAACGTTGGGTCAACCTCGCGTGGGAAATAGCTGGCATCAACACAAGAGTCTAGCGCTTGTGTTGGCGGCACCTTAGCAGATCTGTTCACCCCGACCACGCAATCAGAATAGCGCTTGGGCAGCAAACTACGTCGGCAGCTATCGAGTACTTCAGCCGCAGTGCTGTCGGTGACTTCACGCCGAATATCAACCACGCAAGTTGCCATTTCTCTGGGTCGCCGGACTTGGCGGCAGGCAGCGAGGGCATCAGCAGCAGCAAAGGTGTTCCCGCTCAGTTGGCTGACACAGCTCGATAAATCGCGTGGGGCAAACGCTCTAGAACAAGCAGACGCGGCTTCTTCGGTCGTAATTTTGGCACCGAGGAGGTCTGATGTGCAGCGATCGTAGTCGTTGGCAGCGATCGCTGGTGCTGGCAGCACGATCGCGAGCAGACCCGCTGCAACGCTGATGCTGGCAAGGGTGCTAACGAATGAAACACCAGGCTGAGGCGTGGGCTGACGGATTTGAGCGTTCACAGATTCAGGGGTGAAAGGTGATCGTTTGCATCATAACAAGCTTTCTATCCCTGGTTCAAACCCTTGTCTAAGAGTCAATTAACCGAAGATTACAATTCTGTTATCAACTTCACTAACCCGAATCTACTACAGTGATAAAGGTATACGAACCCGTTAGCAGTCGAAAGGATACCCCGGTATGCACCTGAGTGAATTAACTCACCCCAACCAGTTGCACGGTTTGTCGATTTATCAGCTTCAGCAAATTGCTCGCCAACTTCGTGAGAAGCATCTGCAAACCATTGCTGCCAGTGGCGGGCATTTGGGTCCTGGTTTAGGTGTGGTCGAGCTAACACTGGCACTCTATCAAACCCTGGATCTCGATCGCGACAAAGTGACCTGGGATGTGGGGCACCAGGCATACCCTCACAAACTCCTGACTGGACGCTATGCCCGCTTTCATACGCTGCGGCAGAAAGGCGGCGTTGCGGGCTATCTCAAGCGCTCCGAAAGCAAATTTGATCACTTTGGCGCGGGTCATGCGTCTACCAGCATCTCTTCAGCGCTCGGTATGGCGTTGGCGCGCGATCGGAAAGGCGAAACCCATAAAGTTGTGGCGGTCATTGGCGATGGCGCGCTGACCGGCGGCATGGCGCTGGAGGCAATCAACCACGCAGGACACTTGCCCAAAACAAACCTGTTGGTCGTGCTTAACGACAACGAGATGTCCATTTCGCCTAATGTCGGTGCGATTCCCCGCTACCTCAACAAAATGCGGCTCAGTGCGCCCGTGCAGTTCATTTCGGAAAATCTGGAAGAGCAGTTCAAGCAATTACCGTTTGTCGGCGAATCTCTAGCGCCTGAACTGGAGCGTGTCAAAGAAAGCATGAAGCGGCTGGCAGTGCCCAAAGTCGGCGCTGTGTTTGAAGAACTGGGCTTTACCTATATGGGACCGATCGACGGTCACAATTTGCAAGAGCTGATTACCACCTTTCAGCAAGCGCATAAGCATACGGGTCCAGTGCTCGTCCATGTTGTCACTACTAAGGGCAAAGGTTACGAGATTGCCGAGAAAGATCAGGTTGGCTATCATGCCCAATCGCCGTTTAATCTCGCCACTGGGAAAGCTGCACCCTCTAGCAAGCCCAAGCCACCCGGTTACTCAAAAGTGTTTGGTGACACGCTCACTAAACTTGCTGAGAGCAACCCCAAGATCATTGGGATTACGGCTGCAATGGCAACGGGTACAGGACTTGATATCTTGCAGAAGCAACTGCCTGAGCAATACATCGACGTAGGCATTGCCGAACAGCACGCTGTGACGCTGGCAGCCGGACTCGCGTGCGAAGGGATACGTCCTGTTGTGACGATCTACTCCACCTTCTTGCAGCGTGCGTTTGACCAGATTGTTCATGATGTCTGCATTCAAGACTTGCCTGTCTTTTTCTGTATCGATCGCGCAGGCATTGTTGGTGCGGATGGTCCCACCCATCAAGGCATGTACGACATTGCCTATTTGCGCTGCATTCCCAACATGGTGCTGATGGCTCCTAAAGATGAAGCCGAACTTCAGCGCATGATTGTGACAGGCATTGACCATACAGGACCGATCGCCCTTCGCTATCCACGCGGCAATGGCTACGGCGCTCCCCTGATGGAAGAAGGCTGGGAACCACTGCCGATCGGCAAAGGCGAAATTATCCGTAATGGTGATGATGTGCTGCTGGTGGGCTATGGCTCGATGGTTTACCCTTCGATGCAGGTTGCCGAAATCCTCAGCGAACACGGCATTGAAGCAACGGTGATTAACGCCCGCTTTGCCAAACCGTTGGATACGGAACTGATTCTGCCTCTGGCACAAAGAATCGGTCGTGTTGTGACGCTTGAAGAAGGCTGTTTGCCCGGAGGCTTTGGGTCTGCGATCGCCGAAGCTCTGCTAGAT
>DATNQS010000332.1:0-5244 GCA_036703925.1 Candidatus Sericytochromatia bacterium | reverse complement strand
CAGATCTACTCAAACCCTCAGCACCCCTATACCAAAGGCTTGTTGACCTGTCGTCCTCGGCTCGATCGCCGCCTCAATCTTTTACCCACGGTCTCAGACTTTATGCAGGTCAGCACGTCACCATCTGGCGAACTGCTGATTGAAGAACGCGAAACGGATGTTGATCGGGCACTTCATCTCGCACGCGAAGTCAGCCAGAACGAACTCGACCAGCGCCTAGCCACACTCCAGCAAGCAACCCCGCTGCTATCTGTCCAAAACCTGCGCGTACAGTTTCCCGTGCGTGGTGCCTTTGGGCAAACCAAACGCTATTTTGTGGCGGTGAAGGATGTCTCCTTTGATGTCTATCCCGGTGAAACGCTGGGACTGGTGGGCGAATCTGGCTGCGGTAAATCAACACTGGCACGCGCCATTTTGCAACTCATCAAACCTGCTAGCGGCACCGTGCGCTTTGAAAATCAGGAGGTCACTGCGCTCTTGCCCAACGAGATGCGACGGCTGCGGCGAGAGATGCAGATCATCTTCCAGAATCCCTTTGGTTCGCTGGATGCCCGCATGACGGTTGGCAAAGCGGTGATGGAACCGATGCAAATCCATGCCAAGCCCAAAGAACGGCAGGAGCAACGGAAACGCGCCATCTATTTACTAGAACGAGTGGGCTTAAATGCTGATGCCTTGAACCGCTATCCCCACGAATTTTCCGGCGGACAACGTCAGCGGATTTGCATCGCCCGATCGCTTGCCCTCAACCCCAAATTTATCATCTGCGACGAATCTGTTTCGGCACTGGATGTTTCGGTACAAGCGCAGGTCTTGAACTTGCTGAAAGAACTCCAAAGCGAGTTCAACCTCACCTACATTTTCATCTCTCATGATCTGAGCGTGGTGAAGTTCATGAGCGATCGCATTATGGTCATGAACAAAGGCGAAATCGAAGAAATTGGTCCCTCCGAACGCATCTATCGCACACCGCAAAAAGACTACACGCGCCAACTCATTTCTGCCATTCCAGTAAGTAGTTTGGAACGGATACGCGATCGGCAAACCCAACGCGGTCTCTCAGTCGGCTAGAAACCTTTATGAACAAGGAAATTGATGCTGAGATGGAAGATGAATTGCGTCCTGAGTATGACTTCTTTCAGATAGAAGGTGGTGTCAAAGGAAAGTATGTTGAGCGTTACCAGACAGGTACAAATCTAATGTTTCTCGGCCCTAACGTGGCTCAAGCTTTCCCAACGGAGGACGCTGTAAATGAAGCGTTACGGTTGTTAATGCAAATAACTCAACGACAAATAGCTAACAATCCGATTGAAAGGGACTGAAGAAAGACGATCGTTTTATTCAGCTAGACACACGCATTAGTTTACTGCTGGTGTTAAGGTGTTCTTTATTTAACCGCCAACTTCAGTCTGCTTACTCGTAAAAAGAGCCTGGAAAATGAATGAGATTGAAAAAGTAAAAAGCATCATAACTAACAGTGGCAATAGTTTTCACTGCAAGACTCTAAATTATCTGAAAGAAAAAGAATGGTCTGTACTAATTAGCCCTTACTACAACGATAATTTTTCTGACAAGCCTAGAGAAATAGATTTAATTGCTGAAAAGGAATTTTCGATAAAAGATAGATTTAGCAATCAGGTTGGAAATATAAGCGTAAGATTATTTATTGAGTGCAAATATATTCCTCAGCTATCAGTAATTTGGTTTCACGACAAAGACAAGAATAAGGCAGAAAAACTGGTGGTAAATACAACACCACTGCGTGCAAATAATTCTTATACAAACCAACATCATTACATTGGCTCAGATAATAAAGCAGCTAAATTGTTTGCCAGTGAGAAACAAAGCAATGTAGAAAATGACCCACTTTACAAAGCATTGAACCAATGTCTCAATGCTATTGTTTATTACAGAAATTATCCTTTTATAATACAAACTCCGTCTGAAGATCAAAGAAATACTTTATGGACTCTGAACTATCCAGTCATTGTTTGCAATAGTTTTAATAATTTTTATGGGATTGATATTGATTTAAATCAGGAACCTATAAAAATTAGCGATAACTTTCAGTTAGAAGTAAATTACGCTTATATGGATATTAGTAAGAAACATAAAAATGAATATTTTTTAATTGATGTGTTAGCTTATGAGAAAATTGATAGTTTCCTAGAAATCCTGCAAGAGGATGTCACGTTGATAGGACATTATATTAAGTAGCACGATCGCCCCTCTCCCAAACCCCTAAAGCACCGTAAGACCCAACACATGCTCTGAAGTAGGCGACTCTCCTTCAACTACAATCAAAGGATGAAACTGTAACGAGTTCAAACGGACGTTGCTAGAGGATGTTAGGCACATGGCAAAGCGTGAGCAACTGATTCAGGAAATTGAACAGGTTCCCGATGATTTGGTACAGCCAGTGCTGGATTTCTTACATCGGCTGAAAGCTGTCCGCCAAAATCATCCTCTCGCACAGTTTGTCGGTATTTTGAGGGACGCAGAGGCGGAAGAACTACAGCAAACCATTGCAACCGATTGCCGACAGGTTGATGTCAATGAGTGGTGAGATTGCACTAGATACGTCTGTCGCAGTTCGTTTTTTGAATGGAGAAGCAGCGATCGCCGAAAAAGTATTGGCGTTACCGGAAATAATTTTACCGATGGTTGTGGTTGGAGAGTTGTTGTTTGGTGCTGAAAACTCTGCACGATCGTTACAAAATTTGCCTCGTTATCTAGAGTTCATAGAAGCTTGCAACGCTGTGCCGTTAGGAAGAGAAACAGCAGTAGCCTACGCTCAAACTCGGTTAATGTTGAAGCGCAAGGGGCGACCAATCCCAATGAATGATGTATGGATCGCTGCTCAGTGCCTAGAACATGGTTGGGTGCTAGTGACCAATGATACAGACTTTGATTATGTGGATAAGCTGATATTGGAACACTGGTAGTACGATCGCCCCTTTTCCACATTCAACAAGGCATCGTGGCATCCAAAACGTACTCTGAGATGGGCGATCGCTCCTCAAGTTAAAACTCAAGTAGGAGGATAGAGAGATGCCAAATACTAGTCAAACGCTTCAGGAAGTTTATCAGACGATATGCAACTACCCTCTTTCCTGATGAGGAGGAGATGGTTTAGTGCCATTCCAGCGTGGTGATCTAATCACAGTCGATTTCCCTGGAGTCACAAGCATCTGCTGCGTCCAGAAATCAATCGACTTCGCTGCATCAAGCTAGCCATAGAGCTTAGTCTTTAGTACGAATGGGTGACGTATAAAACGGTTTCAAGCCTGGTAAAGACCAGAACCAGGGCAAGCGTATGAGCAAGATAGCGGCTGTAGCGACTAATAAACAGACAGACAGCACTTTGTTTGCCGTTGTCCATTCGGTTGTGCCGAGGTAATGGGAGCCAACCAGGACTGTGTGCGCGACGCAAAGGATCAAGGCTGGGACGCTTAAGAGATGAATGTGTCGCCAATGCCGACCTAGCGCCTTGACCATCCAGTCAAAACTGGTGAGGGCAACGGGAGTCAGGAGACCGATCGCAAGGATGCCTGCCCAGATGCCTAGCTGCTGCTCGATCGGCAAATACGGCAGGCTTTGCAGATTCCATTCAAAGGTGTGAGCCAGCATATGACCGATGTGTGCCAGCGAAAGGACATAGGCACCGACACCAAACACACGCCGATAGCGCAGGGGAAACTGCCAGAAATGACTCACAGGACGGGCAAGCAGCGCCAGCATGAGGCAAAGGATGGCAGCGTGCCCGGTGTAGTCCACCATTGCGTCTGTACGGAGGAGGGTAAGAATGCCGATCGCTAGCGTGACCCACCCACCCATACGAAAAAGTTGACTTCGGTGATCGCGGCTGAGCAGTGCTGTCGAAAGCCCTACGCCCAGCATTGAGGGCACAGTACCTAGACCAAAGGCCAACATCGTTGCGGTGCCACGCCAGAGGCTACCTGTTTCAGCCGCTTTGATCTGTGCTGTATACAAAAAACCGCAGGGAATCAAGCCCCATGTCATGCCGAGGAGTGCTGGAGTCCACCAGTGAGCACGGCTGGAAAGCTGTATCATGCCACCACTCAGACGCTCGTGAAAACCACCTTGAAGGATGGGATGAAGCAAGGGCAGCCCTGGCAATAGTTTGGGGTTGATCTGCGTCAACCCCATCCAGATCAGCACTAACCCGGTGACGATCGACAACCCCTGTCGCAGTCCGCTGTCAATCCCTGCCAGTTGTCCACCAGCGACCAGCACCGAGCCGATCGCGCCAATGCCAGCACCCACCAGTGCATAGCTCCCAATGCGCCCCAGGTTTAACAACCCATGAAAAAGCAAGCGCTGTTGCCACGACGAAGACTGCTGAGACAGCGCAAAGGCGGCTGTGAGTGGTCCACACATCCCCACACAATGCCCAAAACTGCCCAGCAGTCCTAGCAGCATGACCAGCAACAAATCAGTCATTATCCGTAGGCAACCCAAATCATTGGTCAAAAAAGAGGTTTGAGCGTTGTACCTTCTAAATGTCCAAACCCATCATTGGCTTCAGGACACCCAGTAATGCATCACTTTTTCCAGTCCTTTGCTGACTGGTCTAACACATAAGCAGCTACGGCTTGGATATCCTCTTCTTTTAGCCGACCTTTGAACGCAGGCATTGCGTTTTTACCGTTTGTCACCTGGGCGATAATCGCTTCAGTCGAATCCATGCCATACTGCTTCAGCGCGTCTGCTTTCAGGTTTTTGTTAGCAGAAATAACATTGTTGCCGCCTTGATGACAGGCAGCACAGTTGGCACTAAAGATTTTGGCACCCCTTGCAGTGACTGTCGCGGTATCTGCCAGTGCGGGAGCAGTGAAGAACGTGAGACAGAGCGCGATCGCCACCAGCAAGCTTGACATTAGTTTTTTCACACCAGTCCCCTCACAATGAAGCATCAGCAAACTCTATTGTTTACCTGACTGGTCACAGCGTCAAAAGACACGCTGTCGAAGTGCTAAGGCGTGCTCCTTCTCTCTTTGGTGCGTTGATAATTACGCTGTAACGTTAGCGAAGCCGCGACACAGACTGATGCTTCCTACGCAAGGGGCGATCGTGTTTAGCGCTGTCATTACATTGATCTTGCCTGTCATGAGCATAAACACCATCGGTTATGAGGCAAATGCGGGATTGAAGAGCAGGGGGTGTAGCTAGTCTAAGCACTCTTTTCTAACAGGTCTTTGTGATGAAGTTTAAGTACGTTTC
>DATNQS010000331.1:0-3685 GCA_036703925.1 Candidatus Sericytochromatia bacterium | reverse complement strand
AGTCACTGATTGCACTGAATACGCTTATTGAGCAATTTTATGACTGGCTGACCTAAGCCTCGATAACGCTTGAAGGGGTTCTTATTTCCCTGGTCAACACAGCACAAATTGCATTCATCCATTTGAAAGCTACAGGGTTTTCTGAGTGATTGCTGTCTCACATCGTCCCGTCAAACGTCAGTGGAACACGGTTAGCTTTGCTTCTACGCTTTACCTGATTCCAATTCTTGATATTCTTCTGGAAGAAATTCCACATCGCTGGAAAGCCGAAGTACGTCTGGGATTACAGGAAGCCTTAGTGAATGCTGCTAAGCATGGTAATGCTTTAGACCCTAGTAAGACAGTATTCGTCCGTTTTTCAGTTGTTGCGAACCATTATTGGTGGGTTATTTCAGATCAGGGTGTTGGTTTTCAGCCCTCTTCTGTTGCTGAAGCCGAGCTTGAACAAGTGTTGCCCTGCGACGAACAGGAGTGCGGTCGTGGGATGTATCTTTTGCACAAGATTTTTGACCAGGTGCAGTGGAATTCTCAAGGTACTGAGTTGAGACTCTGTAAGCGTGTAAAAAGTCCCAGTAGAGCGCCATTATTGCTGTAAGCCTGCTATTTGTACAACTGCTAATGGTTGTTTGAGTGGGTGGCGGTCGGTAATTCTGGCTCTAGCTCGCGGAATCATGCGGTATGGCAGAAGCACTGGAGACAAAGTGGTAAGGCGGCAGGGCTGCTCCTAGCACTAGCTGCAACTGAGGGTATTGCTGCTGTAAGGCTTGGATGAAATCGCAGAGCTGCTGTTCACGATCGCGATTAACTAATAAATGCATTGCTTTTACGCCAGCAGCATCCTGGCTACAACAGTATTCAGGATAAGCTTGAAGCACTGCCTGCCCTATTTGCTCGATCGCCGCTTGCTGTTGCTGTTGATACGACAGTTGCTGTTGATACTGCTGCTTTTTGGCAAGAAAGTAGTTTTTCCCTTTAATTTCGGGTGCAATCACTGCGTCTGGTGGCTCTACAAGCACAAGTTTCAGCGTGTATTCGGCTTTCCCGTTCAAATAGGTTAGCTGGCTTAAGTATGGTTGCTGATATGTCTCTAGATGCACGGACAAGCCTTGCAAGGAGTTAAAGCACGTACCAAAGCGCAACGGCAGGATTGTTGTTTGCAAACACAGGCTACGGACGACGCGATCGTGCGCTAAGGCAGCCTGTACTAAAAGCGTGTCATCTTGTTGCAGAGGCTCTAGAGAGACGGCGGGTTCCACGATCGCTGCCAGGTGGTCAACCGTGACCACCTGTACAGTTGCGGCAATACCTTGTGGGAGTTCTAAGGGGGTAAGCGGCGTTTGACAAAAAGCGTAGGTGTACATCAGGGTGTATCAGCAAAAAAGACAAGGCTTAGACTAAGCGTCATTGTCCCAGATTGCCAGTCTTGCTCAACGTCTTTCAGCCAGTCAACTGCAAAACCATTGACTAACAGCTGCTGTTCCGGTGAGTGATCACAAAGCTGCTCTAAATGGTCTACCAACGTTGCGATCACGGTTGGTTGCTGGCAAAAGGCTGCAACACTGGATTGAACGATCGCATCCTCTGGTAGCGGTGCTACAGTCGCTGGTACCGATCGCCCGGTTGATAAATCAAGCGTGTAATCCAGTTCAGGTCCTGTTATTTTCAGCACTGCCAGCAGGCGCAGCGTTCCTTGCTGCCACTTTTCGCCTGGCTGTAGCACCTGTGCTGGCACGCCTCCCAATAGTTGTGTCATCTCATAGGTGTGGCGTGTCAATGACCACAACAGTTTAGGAGCAAGTTCGTCCAGCAGTAAGGTCGGTTGCTGTAACCCAATGCCAGTCAGTCTTGTTTTGTGAGCAAGCGCAAGGAGTGCAGCTTGCACAATGGTTGTAAGTTGCTCACTCTCATTAGTATGGCTAAATTGACGTTGGAGTAGGCAGAGGCTCTGGGCAAGCTGTTGACGGGTGATCTGTTGAATATAGGGTGCTAAAAGCGTTGCATTGCTTGCGCGTACGAGTGCAGCTAGACTGAGCGATTGCCTCAATGCTTTAACTATAGATACCTGAGCCGTCGCGATCGTGCCGTTGATCTGCGCCTCGTCCTCCATCAGCTCTGCTTCGATTGGCTCAGGGTAGCTTTGTATCGCCTCGCTGGTGTCGAGATCTAGCAATTGAGCCGTAAATTCGAAGCCAAACCGTAATTGAAGCTTGCCTGCTTGCCAATCCGCACCAGGTTGCAAGAGTTCGACCGCTAGCCCTTGAAGGAAGCCTCTTAATTCAAAGGGTTCACTTTGTAGTAGCTGTAGAATAGCTTGAAGTTGATAATCAACCTGACAGAGCGTATCGCTTAAGTCGTTCGCAGCGCCAGTATAGACAGACTGTTGCAGTGGGAGCACCTGTTCCTCTGACTGGATGATCGAACTCGGCTCAAGCAGTCCCTCCGCAGGTTGCCCCGTTGCCAAATCGAAGCACCAGCGTACGGTGGGCGCTTCTACCTCTAGCATGACTACTAGGCGCAGCATACCAGTAGCCCAACCTAGCTCTGGCTGCCAGCACCTGCCTCTAACACCTTCAATAAGGTGCATCATGCTGTAGTCGCTTCGGGCAATCCGCCACAGCAGAGAAGGAATCAGAGTTTCGATCGCAATGAACGAGTACGGCTTGCTCTCCGAAGGACTGGAAGATAGAAGCGTTGAGGCTAAGGGGGTGAGGAGATCAGCAACTGTTTGGGGTGCAGCGTTTTGAGTGGCGGGTGGCGTTGCAGCGCTAAAGCTGTTGAAACTGACTAGCGCTTCTTCACGTTGTAAAGCTTCTAGCACGTCGTAGGCTTCTTCGCTGACATACGGGAGCAACGCTTCGATCGCGCCAGGCGATAGTAAGGATACGCCTTCTAAAAACAATGGTTGGGACGATCGCAGTGTGGTAATCATTTCCATTAAGCGCTGCATCGCTGACAGTGCTGAATCAGAAAGATTCGGCACTGAGGGTGGCTGGCAAGGTGGGTTCACAAGCTTGAGCACGGTTTGACGCACGGTTTCCAGGGTGAACGCCGTTTCAGAGTGCTGGGTAGCCGTGCTGCTGGGCGAAATCACGGAGGGCTGCGAAAGTTTGGGCATAATCTCTGGTTTACTAGTGTGCTGTCAAAACGTGTGAGGCGTTGCAAGGTGTCAAAAACAACCCAGGAACCGTCCTTTAAGCTGTCAAAGTAGAAGTGATAGGCGATCAGGTACGGGCGGTTAAGTTAAGAGTGCCCATTTCAGAACGGATTCGTGATTTAGGCACACCTTTTCTTGTTGAGATTTGTGATGGTCGGGTTATGTGGCGATCGCCTAAGCCAATCCGGTAGCCATAACGGTTCAGTGAAGATGTGCATGGTTTAGGCTTCACCTATCCATCCGCACCACTGGCGCAAAACTTCTACTGTAAGCTCCTCCGTTTTAGCGTTGAACCGTTATGGCTCAGTCAGAATACCCAGCAACACTTACAATTTTGAGTGTGTAGTCAGGTTCACTCAGGACTGGCTCACTTAATGCCCAACTAGATTGCGCCATGCCCTTTCTCCACGTCTGCGTCATGTCTCTGCTTGACCTCCCGATCGTCGCTCAGTTTGCCTCCCCAGGACCCATGCTGCTCGAATGGGGACCTTTTTCCGTACGCTGGTATGGTTTTTTGATTGCCTCGGCGGT
>DATNQS010000330.1:0-4465 GCA_036703925.1 Candidatus Sericytochromatia bacterium | reverse complement strand
TAGCGATCGGCGGAGGTCAAGCAATCTGTATAGGTGTAATTGATTTCAAACTGACCATTGGCATCTTCATGATCGATTTGATACACGTCAAAACCAGCAATTTGCAGACTTTCCACCAGTTTTTCAATGAAAGCACGGCTGCGAGAAAGCCCCTTAAAGTCGTAACAGGGTTTTTCTAAAGTATCGGTGGCATCGGCAGGAAAAATGCGACCCTGAGCGTCTTTTTGCAGCAAAGAGAATTCGGGTTCCAGCCCAGTGTAAAACGTCCAGCCCTTTTGCTTTAAGCGTTCTAGCTGCTGCATAAGCACATAGCGTGCATCGTAAGGATAGGGCTGTCCATCCACATGTCCAACGCAAACCATGCGGGCAAAGCCCGGCATCCAGGGTACAAGGCTTAAAGTTGATGGATCGCCGATCGCTATGAAGTCGTGGCTGTTAGGCTGTTGCGCTAAACCCCAAACGGCAAACCCTGCAAAGCCGGCCCCCGGATCGAGAATGTCGTCAAAATGGGAGGCAGGCACAGCTTTGGTCTTGGCGGTACCATGTATATCAACGAACTGCGCCAAAACAAATTTGACCTGATTTTCTGCTAAAAATGCTTTTGCCGCTGCTGGTGTCATGGATGCGTTCCTCGAAGTTAGTGGAGTGGTCGTGGTTAGGAGCTAGGAGTCAGGAGCCAGAAGGGAGGGGCAGCGGGAGGAAGCAGGGGAAGTAGGAGAATGCGAGGGTATTTGAATAAAACTCTTATCTTGGTCTTACAACTTAAAACTCAAAACTCAAAACTCAAAACTTTTATCCTTTATCCTTCATCCCTTATCACTTCCTCTATACCAATTACTCCACCGCCCATCTCTTCTACGATCGCCCCTAATGTTTCCCAGACATACGCTCCATAGGTGCCATCACACCAAAGGCGATAGAACGGTTTGCCATTGCGTTCACCGGGAATGATGGTTACAGCGACTCCTACCATTGAAGTGAGAATGACCGGACGTGCCATCAAGGATAGGGCGCGAAAGTTAACGCTACAGGTTTGCAGCAGCAGTTCGTTTATAGCGGTACCACAGAGGACGATCGCGGCATCTTGACGCAGTACGGGGTAAACATTGGCAGGTGGCGACTGGCAGGCATCGGCTAGTTCGGCAGCAAGACGGCTCTGCAAACTGTCTTCCAGGAGAAATTCAGTCATGCCAAGACGGGCAACCATGCCGCCAGCAGGAAGGGGATTCCAGATGTTGGGGCGATCGGGGATAGCAACGCCCTGCTCCTCTAACCAGGCAGCGGCTTTGGCTCCTTTGACACCAAAGCGAGTCAGACAGGACACGTCAGCGATACCTAAGTGAGCGGCGATCGCAGTCTCATGCGGCATTGCTACCAACGATGGCATACCATTGATGTCACGCCATGAACCATTGAGTAACTGGAGCGATGAGTGTAATGGGCTCTTGCGGCAGGAAATGGTCATACTGCAACCTCCTCACGTTTTGGAATAGGTTCTTTCTGGCGGCGGTTCTCCGGATCGTAGAAGGGCGTAGGGCTGATAGTTGCAGTAACAAAAGAACCATCAGAGCGGCGAATGGAAAGGCGATCGCCCCCAGTTGCCAGTTCTGGTTTCACATACGCTAACCCGACAAACTGTTGCAGTGAGGGACTAAAGGCGATACTGGTGACGCGACCGACCAGTTCACCACGATCGATCACCAAATGGCATTCCTGCGGCGGCAGACCTTGAAATGGTTCCAACATAAAGCCCACCAGTGTGTGTTTGATCGGGTGTTTTGCCATACCTTGCAGACTCCGCTGACCGATGAAAAACGGCTTGTCTAGTTTGACTGCCCAGACCAAACCAGCTTCTCGCGGTGTTGTCAAACCGTCCGTATCCTGCCCCACAATTAAATGCCCTTTTTCTAGCCGCAACAGTCGCTGGGCTTCTACGCCAAAGGGAGTGATGCCGTAGTCTGCGCCGATTGCTAATAGAGCATCCCAAAGGGCGATTACTGAGTCTGCCGCAACGTGAATTTCATAGCCCCATTCACCCACAAAGCCAACGCGCAGCAGCAGGGCAGAAATTCCGGCAACGGTTGCTTGCCGCACACCGAGGTAGGGAAAAGCAGCGCTGGACAAATCCAGATCAGTGAGTTTGGCGAGCACTTCACGGGCATAGGGACCAGCCAAATTGATTGCCGATCGCGCTCCTGTTGTGTTCACGATGCCGCAGTCCAAGCGCCACAATGTATTCAGGCGGGATAGTTCGCGGTAGATATTTGCTGCGCCAGAAGTGGTTGTGGTGAAGTAGAAATGCTCCGCTCCCAAGCGGGCAATCACGCCGTCATCGCTAATGACACCCGTTTCATCCAGCATCAGAGCATAGCGCGACATCCCAACTTTTAGGTTGGCGTAGCGCCCGGTGTAGACTCGCTCTAGAAACTCAGCCGCATCAGCACCCCGGATCTCCAGCTTGCCCAGAGTGCCAACGTCAATCATGCCGACCTGGGTACGAACAGCGATCGCTTCTGACTGAATGCACTCCTCGCGAGTTTTTTCTAGTTGAGCGTAGTATTCTGGTCGTCGCCAGTTTCCTGCCAGCATGAATTTTGCGCCTAGTGCAGCATGACGGCTGTGCAATGGCGTTAGCCGCTCTGGCGTAAACCCACGTCCTGCCAAGTGAGACAGGGGAACCGGATGGAAAAACGGTCGTGCTGTCGTGGTGCCCACTTCGCCGGGAGACTTGCCTGTAATACGTGCCAGAATCCGTAGTGCGTTCATGTTGGAATGCTTACCCTGGCTCGGCCCCATCCCGACCGTCGTATAGCGCTTCAGGAGTTCGATGTTGTCAAAACCCTCTTGTGCCGCATTATAGAAATCCTTAAGTTGCAGATCTTCGTCGAAGTCCACAAAGTTCTTGCCATGCGGATGAGGAACGATCGCCCACGGATAGGATGGTGTCTCTTGTAGGAGCGGTTTTTGCTCAGCCTTGGGTGAAGCAACCTCCGCTAAACCCCTCCCTTCGCTTAATCCTAAATAAGCTGCTGCCTCCCTCCCAGCGCGATCGCCATCCAGCAATTTCTGTTCAAACTCAAAAATTCCATTTACCCGACCGCAGGCAAAGACTCCCGCAGGCAATGTGTCTGGCACAAATTGCTGCAATGGCTCATCAAAACGCATTTTGGCACCTGCTTGATAAAGCAAATTCGCTGTTGGTGCCCAACCCACACTCATGGCAATGCCGTCACAGGCGATCGTCCGCCTCTGTTCCAATAGCGGCTCATTTCCATCATGGGGACAGATTACTGCACTGGAAATACCATCGCCTGCTGGGTTTCGCTTTGCTTCGTAAACACAATGCCCTGTATAGATGGGAATGCCCTGTGATTTCACCGCTTGCGTCAAAGCCGTTGTCGCTGGAGCAGGACGCAGATCGACGATCGCCATGACTGCTACCCCATGCGCCATCAAATCCAACGCGGCTCGATAACCATCGCTATTTGCAATCAGCACTACTGCCCGCTGCATCGGTTTCACCGCATAGCGATAGAGTAACCGTTGCGCGGCAGAGGCTAGCATCACACCTGGAAGATCATTGTTATGGAAAATGGCTGGCTGTTCATACGCACCGCTGGCAATAATTACAGCCTTTGCACGCATTTTGGAGAGCCGATCGCGATCGATTAAAGGAATCCAATGATCGGCGTAGTAGGCTGCTGCTTGCGTTCCCGTATACAAACGAATGTTGGAATGGGAGGCGATCGCCTCTAGCAGTACAGCCGTTTTTTCAGTACGAGATGGATTACCACCTAATTGATAACGACCCGATCCACCAGCCTGTGCATTCTCATCCACCAGCACCACATCTGCGCCGGCCTTTGCTGCTGCCAGTGCCGCTGCTAGCCCGGACGTGCCTGCCCCAACCACCAACACATCACAAAAGTCGTAGCGTTTGGGAGTACGAATGTGGGGAGTGGAGGGATCGCCTTCGCCCAGTCCTGTCATGCGGCGAATCAAACGTTCCCAAAAAGGAAAGAGTTTTTTATCTAGAAAGGCTTTGTAGTAGAAACCAACGGGTAAAAATGGCGAAAAGAAATTGAGAACACTGGCACGATCGCCCATAACACCGCCCACAGTATTAATCGCCGACAGCGACATCGCTGCTTCCAACGGTGTAACATCCGCCCGAACATTCAACACCTGCCCCGACTGCATCAACGCATTAATATCGTGGTTTGCGAAGCTCAACAGCCCACGTGGACGATGGTATTTGAAGCTGCGTCCCAACACTCGCTGCCCTGCTGCCCACAAAGCACTGCTGATGGTATCGCCTGCATAGCCCCGAAATTGCATTCCTTCAAAGGTGAAGTCAATCGGCTGAGTGCGATCGATCCATTCACCCGGCACAGTTGGCAGTCGTTGGCTCATGCTGCCTCCTCACCCAATAAATAGGTACGTAAGATCTCATCGGTTAAGGTGT
>DATNQS010000329.1:0-4695 GCA_036703925.1 Candidatus Sericytochromatia bacterium | reverse complement strand
TCTGCGGGCGTAAAGGTGGAGTTGATTGCCTGGTTTGGATCGCCGACTCGTACGAGATTCGTGCGATCGTAGCTTGTTGGATCAGCTGGGTCAGCCGCCAGAATCTCTAACAGTCGCGTCTGTAGCGGGCTGGAATCCTGTGCTTCATCTTCAAAAACAGCAAACACCTGCTGTTGCCAGGACTGACGCACCTGGGGATCGTCCAGCACACGCAGCGCGGCTAAAATCATTTCGTCGTAGTCGATCAGGTTGCGAAAGCGAAGTTGGGTTTGGTAAAACTCATACAAACCTGCCGCGATCGCCAGCACAGAGTAGGGATCGTCTACATCATTGCTCTGCGATCGCAAATCGTCTGGCAATAGACCAGAACTCTTCGCCTCATGAATCACTGTGGTTGCCAGCGCAGGCAGCACCTCTGTTCGCAGCACCGACTGACGGCGTAGACGCTCCGTTTCCTCACCATCAAACTGCCGTCCTTCTAGCAGCGTTTGATAGTGGCGCGCATTCGCCGAAACCCACTGCTCAACACAGGTACGAATCAACCGATGGTTTTGATTGGGTGTCACCAAGACGCTATCTGGGTTCAAACCTGATAAGGCTGGATGGGCACGAGCGATCGCCCAAGCAAGCCCATGCAGCGTTTGTACGACAAAGCCCCCTGGCGGCAACCCTAATGCTTTGAGGTTGGCACGAATCTTTACCTTCAAGTTTGCTGCTGCCGATCGCGTAAAGGTCACCACTACCAACTGACGACGAGCGTGAAGTTGCTGCTGTGCAATAGCGATCGCGGCGGCCACTGCCATCCCCGTAGATTTTCCCGCTCCTGGCACTGCTGAAACCGCCAATGCTCCGCCTGTCCATAGCGCAATCTCACGCTGTCCCGGACGCAACGTGTCGCGAAGTTGATCAAGTGAAGCGTTGGTAGAGCCTGTAAGCATAAATCGTGATAAGCACAAACAAAGTAGAGAGACAGGCTTTCAAGGCTGAAGTGCTTTACCGTAATCGTTTGGTGGGCCGCTTTTTCTCACACTGCCGCTCTCACACTGCCACTGTCTTCCTATTCTGCCTGATTCCCCAACAAGTCGATTACCGCTCGTTCAAACGGATGCTCCACACTCCTCCTAAAAGGGTGAATAGAGCCTGACTTGCTTCCCTAAACGGGTAGGGGATAGAGGCATATTAACAAGCACGAAACTGAGCAATTGCTTGGGTATAGCCTGGACATTGAAGCAAGGGGGTGAGATATCACGATTTTGGTGAAGTGGCTCTTGCACCTTGCACCTAGGATTTGGCACAGTTTGTCACTTCAATTCTGGTAGCCGCTCACAGCCTTAATCTGGAAGAAGCCGAAGCTCGGGCACTCTGCCAAAACTTTCTTATTGCTTACAATCTTATTGCTTACAATAAAGTGCTGGCAAAAGGGCACGTTGGCATCGTTAACCGGGAGACAGCTACGGGCTTAGTGAAAGAGCGACTGAAAAGTCTTAAACAGCGTAAACCTAAAGACTCTTTCAACAAGCGGACGAAGAAGGGAGCCTGGGTAGCTACCTCAAGACTTTACCTTCGTCCAGCAGCCCTTATCCCTCACCCCTCTTCGTTCCAACGTCGGCACCCTTCTAGCCCCAATGTTGGCTGTTGGCGGTACGCTGCTTCAGTCACCCAAACGCTGATATTGTGTTGAGATGATACGAGATAGACATACTCTGCATTTGGGTTGTAATGTATGCCTACACGCAAATTGGAGAAATCATCTTCACAGATTTCAAAGCCAAAACGGACTGTAATTTGAGCAACTAAACATTCCGCCGTATCGCTTTCTTTGCCTGACAAATCTCTTTCCTGCCAGAACTTTTCCAAAAACGGCTTAAGGATAGGCAGAATACGATCGGGTGTACCGCCGCGACTGGCATAAATAATGGCAGGGTTGCCTGCTACAACAATGTGACAGGGATGAGGCATAACGGTTTCAGTATGGGGCGTAAGGGTTACGAGGAAATTGCAGAATAAGCGGCATCTTACGCCAGAAGGCTGTAAAAATGCGCGTTATCACGGTTTCAGTTGCTAAGAGATTGCAGAGACAATAGAGCCATTCCAGTAAAGTTTCTTTTAGATTCTTAAAATCATCCCCTCTGGAGCCTGTTAAAAAGGTCAAGTTCATGCCATTTCCCAGTCGCTCTCAATTACCCATAAGTCATTTAGACCAAACTCCTAAAATACTAGAATCTCGCGACCAATATCGTTCCTGCCATATCTGCTTACCAGAGGAAGAATATCGGGTTGCCGCTGTAATGGTTGATGGCAAGTACTATAGTCTTGCAAAAGTGGTTCCAGACCGCCAGCGATCGCTAGAAATTGCCAAGCGGTTGCTTACCGCAGGCACCGAAGCTGTAATTACCAGACTGGCAAAAGGCTATGCCATTTGGCGGCTAGAACCTGAAGCCTATACAGAGCTATGTCCCAGAACAACGCGCCCTCATCGCAACCGTTAAGCAACAGCGTACGTTATCGAGTTGTAAAGTTTAGACAACGAAAGTAAGTTAGCTTAACAAGAGCGGGGTCAGACAACTTAATGTCTGACCCCGCTTCTGCTAGGTGCCTACCTAGAAGGTAAAAGCAATCTCAGCCTGAAACAAGCCGTAGATAGCTGCCAACGTACCTCTTAGTTCGCTGGATTCATCGAACCCGATGCTTGAGGTGATGCTTTCATACTTGCCTGCACATCCGGCGGCAAGATGACCTTGTTGATTGCGTGAATAACACCGTTTTTAGCTTTGATATCCGCTTGGATCACTTGGGCATCGTTAATCATCACACTGCCACCATCAGCCTGAATATTCAACTTTGAACCCTGAACAGATCGTGTTTCACCAGATTGAATTTTGCTGGAATCAACTTTGCCAGAGACGACATGGTAGCTGAGAATCTTGATCAGTGTGGCGCGGTTTTCAGGCTGCACCAACCGCTTGATTGTGCCTTCAGGTAAAGCAGCAAAAGCACGATCAGTAGGTGCGAAGACAGTATACGTCCCCCCGCCTGCCAACTGACGGCTCAACTCACCGTTGCGATCGGCAACGCGCAGTAGAGAGTTAAGTATGTTAAAAGAATCACTTCTTTCGACGATCGTATCAATACTAAGTGAGGCTGAGGACTCTGGAACCGATATGCTTGACTGATTAGGGCTTTGCAGCGGTATACCAGATGGTTGAACCGGAGCGCTTTGCGTTGGCACTTGTTCCATTGGTGCTTGCTGCATTGGCGCTTGGTCGCCAGGTGCTGATTGAGCAGGGCTTTGTTGCATTGGGCTGTCTACCTGACCAGCACCATCGGGACTTGTCATCGTACCCGGAGTCTGCTGGGCATTAGCAACGAGATTAATACCAGTGGTTACACCAGCCGCAGCCAAAAAACTTACAAGTAGCTTAAGTGAATTATTCACGGTTTGCTCCTTGGTTACAAACGTTAACCTGCCTAGCTTAGAGAGTGGTGGGTTTATTAGCCTCCCCCATAATAGATACACCTAAAGGCAGGTTTGACCCCGTGATCTTGCTTTTTTCTGTAAAAGGAGCCGTTCTAATAAGCTTAGGATGAGTGTGTCAGCGCTTCTTCGCTTGCGCTTCAGCTTTTTACCTTTTAGCGTTTACTACTCATGGTTGCTTTTCCTCAAACTTTAGATGATGCGATCGCGCAGGCGCAAAGTGCCACTCAAGCGGCGATCGCGGCTGGCTATACTCGTTTACAGATCGACCTCTTGTTGCCAGAGCTAAAGCCTACGCCAGTCGCCTTTCAGTACCTTCCAGTGTTTAGTGAGCTAGGCGCAGGGCTGAAAATATTTTTTACTGATGCTGGAGCCGCTGCGTTAGCCAAACGTGACTGGGGAATGCTATCGCATCAAATTTGTAGCTTAGATGTAGCCGGTGCGCGGCAAACAACCCCGGTTGAAGAGCTAGTGAGTCCTGATGACAAGGTTTTTCTCTTCGTTGCGCCATCTACGGTCGAAGTGTCGCCTGTTGAACAAGTTTGCACCGCCGCTGGCGATCGCCCTGTTATATTGTTGGCTCCCCGTCTGGAAGATATTGGCGCCGTTGGCATCGGTTACACAGCGCGCAAAATTCGCGAACGTTTTCTCAGTACGTTTGAGCCTTGCTACTATGTGCGCCCGTTCGATCGCTCGGCTTTACTACGCTGTTACCCGTTGCCCTGGCAAATTTGGCTCGAGTCAGACGAGGCTTACACACTGGCTGCAGAAGAACTGCTCAAGCCAAGCTCTGAAAAGCTAGAGGAAATCTTGCTTCGAGTGGGTGGTGCTCAGGCAGCACCAAAGCGGAGTTTTATAGAGGAAATGCAACGTTTCCTTAGGGCGCTGGTACAGTAACCGATCGCTGGGGATGAATAAAGGTTTAATGAACTTTGGGCAGCAAGTGTAAGCTTTAATACCTGGCACGGAAAGGTCAAAAAAATCAGGGCATAATGAATATATTGCTTACAAAGTACCCTCGTTACAAAGGGTTTGAGTAAGTCTCTAATCGGTTCATTAGTGCTCTGTACATCGTTTTGATAGGCGTACAGTTTTTTAAGCTTAGACAAGACTATACAAAAGGCGATCGCAGATGGGTGAAGCTAATCATCGTCGTATTATTATTGGCGATGTTCATGGTCACTACGAAGGTCTGATGCTACTGCTAGAAGCGATCGCGC
>DATNQS010000328.1:0-4096 GCA_036703925.1 Candidatus Sericytochromatia bacterium | reverse complement strand
GTTCGTTAATTGCTGGTAAATCGCGATTTGGTCTTCTCTCAATTCTTTCAATCACAGGCATTTGATGGTTGGCAAAGTAGGGGTTGACAACTGGAAATCAGTCTTCAAGCGTGGACTGGATGGCGTGTCGTCAATTGCTAGTGCACAAGGGTGCCAAAAAACAAATAGTCATTGATGACCAATTTGTGAGTCGGGCGTGGACTAGCTACTTGCTATTCTACTCAGTCCGTCGAAAATTCTGCCTAATTGTTACGTAAGTTCCAAGAAGTTAGAAAAACTGAGGGCATCGCTGCTGCAATCTATGCCTTTAAGTAGGGGTCATTCGAAGTCTGTCTGGAAATGCTCATAACTGCTGAAGCATACTGTAATGCAGTAGCGCTGACGTGAGCATTTGTCTTAGACTAGCGAAGTTTCTTGCAACCTTCAGCAGGCGATCGCCCTACAATGCTGACTGTAATTCGTTTCGTCCTCTACCAGCTAATCAAGGGAGTTAGCAGTAGCGGCTCACATCCTCGCCGCATTCATCAGCCAGGTAACACAGCGATCGAAAGCGCAGCCCTACGACTTGTTCATAGAAAGGGTTGAGCTTGCAGAGAGGCGGGATCGAGAAAAGGGTACGATCGAACAGCTTAATGGTGCGCTCAAAAGGGCAGCGACCTGGGATGATTTGGCAAAAGGTTCTTGCTGTTCTGGCATCACGAATAGCAATGTTATCAAGCCACTGGCGGATCGGTTGAAGTGGAGCGAACCGATTGCTCCGTGGTGTGACTTGCTGTGGTGGTGTCGTTAGGTCAAGGGCTGTTTCTGTAGTAATCCAAACAAACTGTTTGGCTTTAGTACTGGCAACGGCGGCGTTAGAGTAGTTCATTTCTTCCTCTCAAAAATGAGATATAAGAAAGCTTTTTGGTAATCGTCTGCTGTTGAGGCAGATATTATCCACAGGGCGATCTGATGGGCGTTTTGTGGAGCTGTGAATCATTCACTTTGATACGCTTATGCTGCCAGTCTTTAAAGAAATGTTAATGGGCAGAATTACTGAAAGATCGATCACCGCTGTTTCAGTTTTCAGCGGCTTTACTCAGGAAATGGTTGGGATAATGGAAGATCGATCAGCAGTATCGGTCTGACTGCTCACTCTTAGCAAATCTGTAATGATCTATGAGACTTCTGCCGTCTCAGTAAATATGCGATAGAGAATAGCGCTACGTCTTTGCTTAACCCGCTTATTTCTAGAACGTTATGCGTCTTTCCCATCCGCCGTCATCACCCGAGACCGAAACGCGTACCCGCATTCTTAAGTCTGCGCTGAAGCTGTTTGCGAAATTAGGATACGACGGTACGACAACTCGTGATCTGGCTGAATCTGCTGGGATCGCTGAGGGTACGCTGTTTCGCCACTTTCCGAATAAGAAGGCTATTTTAATTGAGGTGGCGACGCAGGGATGGGTCGAAATCTTGACGGATTTGCTAACAGAACTAAGCGAAATGGGTAGCTACAAGGCAGTAGCGCAGGTGATGCGGCGACGGATGCTGAATTTGCACAAGAACGCCGATATGCTCAAGGTTTGCTTTATGGAGGCACAGTTTCACCCAGAGTTGCGCGATCGCATCCAGCTTGAAGTCATCGATAAGATGACGGATGTCGCAGAAGTCTTTTTTCAGTCCGCAATGGATCAGGGCATTTATCGGCGCATGAACCCGAAGATTGTGGCGCGAGTGTTCCTGGGGATGTTTGCAGTGGCGGGTTTCAGTCAGGACACGATTATAGGAGAAGGGTCGTCGCCTGCTGAGATGCAAGAAATGGCGGAAGGGCTGGCAGACATCTTTTTGAATGGCGTGCTGGTCAAGAATGGAAGCTGAAACGCTAAAGGATGAAAGCTAAAAGGCTTGAGTGGGTTAGGATAGAAAGCTTGCAATTTGCGTTAAGCGAAACTACAGCGTTGAGTTATTACCGTCAGGAACCTGATGTCTTTGCAATCGCCGACCTCCATAGGTTACGTGGAGAAATTTTGGCGTGTCCGTATTTTGCGGTGAATAATCTGAACCGCGACTTTGTTGGTACGAAGGGTTTCTCGGTTGTGTTTCAGCGCACTGGGCTAGAGACAGTGAAGCAGCAATTTCCCTTTTTCGCGCCCTATCTCGATCGTGCCTTGCAACCTTACTGCAATGCCTTTTACCTCAATCCGCTGCTGCTAAAGGAAGGGTCACGGGTTGATCCGCATATCGATCGATCGCTGCGATCGTACTGCAAAACGGTGGAGCCACCGGCGATCGTCAGTGTCCTTTACGTGCAGGTGCCAGCCGATCTACAAGGGGGGGAACTGGTACTACGAAATCATCGGCAGCAGGTGGGGCAAATTAAGCCAATGTTTAATACGCTGCTTCACTTTCAGGGTGATCTGACCCATGCTGTAAACCCGGTGAGAGTGAGCGGCACCCGCTTGAGTCTGGTGTGTGAGCAATATAGTTTGAGTGCGGCTGAGTTGCAGGAGATTCCTGAGTTTACGATCGAATCCAGAGCAGCAAAGCCGAAACGGGCAACTGCAAGAAGATAAGAGTAGATCCTAGACTTCCAGCTAGATCCCCGACTTCTGGATCGGTTAGCTTGCAGGCTGGCTACAGCAAGAAGTCGGGGATCTGAGTCGTTTCTTCTAATTTTGCTCGGCAAGGCTGGAAATGACAGAATGAGGCAGGCGATTCTCTCACTAATTCCAGCGTCATGCAAACTCTAGACCGAAATTTCTCTTTGATTGCTGCGTTACAGACTCGACGGGCTAAACTGGCGGCTCTAGTAAACGTTCCTGTGCTTCTATGGTCTGGGAGCAGCAGTCCGCGAAACTTTCGGGCAAATACATTTCCGTTTCGCGCTAGCAGTCACTTTCTCTACTTTGCAGGGCTACCGCTGGAAAATGCTGCGATTCGCTTAGACGGTGGCAAGCTGGTCTTGTTTATGGATGAGGCGAGGCCAGGAAGTGCACTGTGGCATGGAGAGGCACCAAAGCGGGATGAGATTGCAGCCGCGATCGGTGCACATGATGCGTATCCGTTAGGGGAGCTAGCTTCTCAGTCAGATATGGCAACGATCGCAGTGCAGGATACTACGACTCGTTTGCACCAAGCCAGGGTTCTCAAGCGTGCGGTTGCATCAGCCGATGATTCCCAAAGTTTTGACTTGGCGTTAGCACAGGCGATCGTCTCCTTGCGAATGACCCACGACGAATTTGCACTGGCAGAACTACGAAAAGCAGCCACGGTCAGCATTGCTGCTCACAAAGCAGGTATGGCAGCAACGCACTACGCCCGCACAGAAGCAGCAGTACGAGCCGCTATGGAAGGTGTCATTATTGCCAACAATATGACCTGTGCCTATACAAGCATCGTCACTGTTCACGGCGAAGTGCTGCACAACAATCAGTATCACCACCCAATGCAACCGGGGGATCTGCTGCTTGCAGATGTGGGTGCGGAAGCTGCCTCTGGCTGGGCATCGGATATCACCCGTACTTGGGCGGTAGCGGGCAAATTTTCGCCGACGCAACGGGCAATTTATGATGTGGTGTTGGCAGCGCATGATGCCTGTATCGCCGCTATGTGCCCCGGTGTGGAGTATCGTGAGCTGCACTTGTTGGCCGCTCGGACGATCGCGGCGGGCTTAGTAGACTTAGGCATTCTGCGTGGGCAGGTCGATGATCTAGTCGAGCAGGATGCTCATGCGCTGTTCTTTCCACATGGAGTGGGGCATCTTTTGGGCTTGGATGTGCATGACATGGAAGATTTGGGCGATCTGGCAGGCTATGAAACTGGGCGAGTACGGAGCGATCGCTTTGGGTTGAATTATCTGAGGCTCGATCGACCGTTGCAAGCAGGTATGGTCGTCACGATCGAGCCAGGTTTTTATCAAGTGCCCGCCATTTTGCAAGATCCAGAGCGCCGATCGCGCTATCAAGCGGTTGTAGATTGGAATCGTCTAGCTCAGTTCGCTGATGTACGGGGCATTCGTATTGAAGATGATGTGCTGGTGACGGCAACTGGCTCAGAAGTGCTGACAGCCGCCTTACCGACGAAAGCAGAGGAGATTGAGCAGTTGGTTCAGAGC
>DATNQS010000327.1:0-3742 GCA_036703925.1 Candidatus Sericytochromatia bacterium | reverse complement strand
AAAAATCGATCGCCCAGCGGCACCGATCGCGAAATGCTTCGCAGTGACCTGGAGCAACTAACCGTCACGTTGAATAAGCTGGAAAGCCAGGTGGTTCGCGTTGCGGTCTTTGGTCTAGTCAGTCGCGGTAAATCGGCTGTGTTGAATGCGCTGCTGGGTCAAAAGCTGCTGCCGACTGGACCGCTCAATGGCGTGACTCAGGCACCGCAATCGATCTATTGGTCGCCAGGAGGCACTATAGAAAGCGCCGCAACGACTGCTGGCACGATCGCGCTAGCCTCTGAGACCAAAAGCCTGACGGTTGAACTCATCGACACGCCAGGGCTGGATGAAATCGACGGGCAGGCACGGGCACAAATGGCGCAGGACATCGCGCGTCAGGCAGACTTGATTCTGTTTGTGGTCGCTGGTGACATTACGCGCACTGAATATCAGGCGCTCTGCGACTTGCGGCAGGCACAAAAGCCGCTGCTGCTAGTGTTTAACAAAGTCGATCTCTACCCTGACCAAACGCGGCAGGCAATCTACCAAAACCTACAGCAGCTTGCCGCCAAGCACGTCGGTGGCATGAAACTTCAGAGCTTGCTATCGGCAAATGAAATCGTTTTGGTGGCGGCTGATCCGGCTCCGCTACAAATTCGGGTTGAGTCGCCAGATGGTCGTATCACCTACGAGTGGGAAGCTCCACCTGTGGAAATCGATCGCCTGAAGCACAAAATTCTGGCAATTCTGCGGCAAGAAGGACGAACGCTGCTGGCGCTCAATGCCTTGTTTCAAGCCAGGGACGCAGAGGCAGCACTGGCAAGCAAAATTCTCGATGTTCGCAATGCCGATGCCGAGGCGCTGATCTGGAAGTTTGCTCGTTACAAGGCGATCGCGGTGGGCATCAACCCGATTGCGGTCGTCGATCTCGTTGGCGGTGCGGTTTCCGATCTAGCCATGATTCGCGCTCTGTCAGAACTCTACGGCTTACCCGTCACCCGCCACGAAGCCCGCAAGCTTTGGCAGACCATCTTTTTAAGCTCTGGTAGCCTTCTCGTGTCTGAATTGGGCAGCGGTCTCTTGTTAGGGCTGGGTAAAAGTGCTGCTGCTGCTGCCGCTGGGATCGAAACCTCCACTAGTTTTTCGGCATATGCAGGGACGGCGATCGTCCAGGGTGGCATTGCGGGCTACGGAGCTTATGCGGTTGGTCGCGCTGTGCAGGTCTATCTAGAGCAGGGCTGTAGCTGGGGACCGCAAGGATCAAACACCGTCATTCAGGACATTATCAATCAGCTAGAACCCAACACCATCATCTATCGCCTGCGGCAGGAATTGAGCCAACAGCTTGGACTACCCGGTTTGTAATGTCTAAAGCATAAACACTAAGCATAGGTTACCGGTGGGGAGGGTACTTGAAGCTTGCCTGAATGCTATGTAGAAGGCTAATTTATAGGTGGAGCAGAAAACTTTAGATTCTCTCTATGGACGCACCCAATAAGGAGAGCATTTCTCCAAAATTTAGTGATGTTAAAAGAACAGACAAGTGGGCAGTATTGAAACCTCAGTTAAATGCACTTCTACCATGTGCTGAAGAACATCTTTGTAGTCATGCCGAGCATATTACTCGTCACTTTGAGCTTTGTGCAGAGTGGGCACCTCTACGAAACTTTTTCTTTGAGCGTTTGTGTGCCGCTGAATTTCACTGGTTCTTCATTCAGGGTATTGACGCTATTATGCATGGTCTTTACGTTCCTGGTGTTTCCTCGATTCTCAACGGTGTTGAAGCTAGCATTAGAATGACTCTTGCTCAAGTTGCGGCAGGTAAAGCAATTGTTATGGAGATGTCACCTTATCGTGTTCTTAGCAATAATCTAATCCTCAATGCAAGAGATCTTGGAATGCCTATTTCAGTGCTAGCTTTTCCTAATGAAGCTGATTTCAATCAAAAGCTTGAATCACAGAGACCTAATCGCGTAGACGTTGAGATAGTTCGTTACCGTAACAATATTTGTCATGGAAATATCCTTGAATTTGTTAATCGAGATTTAGGAGAGGAAAACTCGTTTTTTACACCTGTTTCTCTACGCTCATTGGCGTTTATGCTGATAGACATCTCAGGTGCATGGGCAGAACAATTGGGACAGTTTCGGCGTAGCTATAACTTACTGCATTACGATCCTTAAGGATTCCCAAATGTTGAGGTCTAACACTTCATGACAGCTGTAGAGTGCGTTCCCTGATACAACCTCTACTGCCCCCATCAATAGATTTCTGGGAACGCACCATGCTTATGAATCTCTTGAAGGCAGCGATCGCAGACCCTAGCCTAACTCTGATTCCATGAAACTTGTGAACTCGATAACATTGCGGGATTGACCAGAGGCAATATTGGACTCTGAGCCGATTTGAACGTGATGGGGGCAATTAGCTCACTCATCAGCAATCTCGATCGTTGTAATGATTGCGCTGCCGTTCAGTTTAGCTTTCACAGAAACAATATATTGATCTAGATCTATCTGTTTCAGGAAACCTTAGCCTGAGCAGCATTTCTCATTTCGTAGTAAGTATTCCACTCAAAAAAATCTGTCGAATCACTGAGTTCGCCAGATTTAAACCGCTCGTGGAAATTCTCCAACGGCATCTGATATTTTGCTTCAAAACCTTTCAATCGACTTTCCAAATCTGCAATCTGTGGTGAAATCAAAGTTTTCTGAACGTTACTTTCCAGCAGTCGCCGTTCTTCATCAGAGAGCGAAAGAATGATTTGTACCAAAGACTCCACTAGTTTCTGATTCATAAGCCACCGCCCACTTATGAACGAAATATTCCAATAACTATAACCAAAAACTTCCCTGTCCCCTCTTTCAGCCTCTCTCAAGGCGTGCCATAATGATGCGACTGTTGTCCGAGCACGCTAATGGTACAAGCACCCCCAAGTTTAGACGCTATCCATAGCGTTTCTAGAGCCTTTGAGCCGAATGTCGATATGCACTTTCGGTTGCCTGACCCAGAAGATGAGCTAATCCCCGAACTAGACTTTCAGGAGCAAGTCGAGCAGGCATGGCAGGTATGCGATCGCTTTGACCTACAAACCAACATCTGGCGCGGGCGCATCTTGCGGGCGGTGCGCGATCGCGAAAAGCGGCATGGCGATGGACGCGGCACAGGGTTTCTTAACTGGCTGAAAGACCGAGAAATCAGCAAAAGTCAGGCGTACTCAATGATCGAGCTGGCAAACAGTGCCGATACGCTGCTGGATGGTGGCTATCTGGAACCGGAGGATGTCAACCAGTTCAGCAAACGCGCCTTTGTCGAAACGGCGCAGTCGGCTCCCGAAGTGCAGCAAATGGTCAGTGATGCGGCGCATCGGGGCGATCGCATCACTCGTCGCGAAGTCCGCCAGCTTTCGGATGACTGGACTGCGATGACCTCAGATTTGTTGCCCACTGAAGTCAAGCAGAAAGCCGCCGATCACACCATTCCGGCAAAGTACCTGGCTCCGCTAGTGAAGGAAATGCAAAAGCTGCCAGAGAGCCACCAAATTTCCATTCGTGACGCGGTTGCCGAAACGCCCGATGTGGATACGCTGAAGCAAGCCACTTCCGAAGCCCGTTATCTGTGGCGCTATCTCGAAGCTGCCACGAACGTACAGGCACTCAACAACCCATCGCTGGATCTAGAATTGGCGCTCGAAGAAGCACTCCGCCTCGGTTGCCTTAGTTCCGCTGCCGATCTGGTCAACCATGCAGCCCAGCTTGAG
>DATNQS010000326.1:0-2968 GCA_036703925.1 Candidatus Sericytochromatia bacterium | reverse complement strand
AATGCGCTCCAGGTCAAGGAGGTCGTTAGTCAAACGCATTAAGCGATCCGTGTTTTTGGCAGCGATGTCAAGCATGTGCTGTCCTTTGGCTGGCAGAGTGCCTAGCTTCCCAGTTTGCAACAGCTTTAAAGCACCTTGAATCGATGTGAGAGGCGTACGAAGTTCGTGACTGACTAGCGCAACCAGTTCACTTTTCATTTGTTCAATGATACGACGCTCTG
Source organism: Candidatus Sericytochromatia bacterium (assembly GCA_036703925.1). Taxonomy (GTDB): domain Bacteria; phylum Cyanobacteriota; class Cyanobacteriia; order Leptolyngbyales; family Leptolyngbyaceae; genus Stenomitos. The sequence goes on along the minus strand of DATNQS010000326.1, from coordinate 2,747 downwards.
TAATGTCATTCAGAATCAACAACAGACCATCTAAGGGCTGAATTTGACCTGCGGTTTCTCCAGTCAGCGGTTGATAAAATAGTGGCTCTAACTTTAGTTCTAACCAGTGCTCACCGCGATGTAACTCATGAACGCTCATGGGTTGCTGCGCTTTCAAACTTTGTAGCTCTGCCTGCCACTGAGCCTTAGAGAGCCATTGAGGTACCAAATGATTGTCAAGACGATCGCCCACCCGGATCTGCAACAAAGTCGCTGCCACAGGATTGCAAAACCAAACGAACCCGTCTAAATCAGCAGCAAGTAAGCCGCTAGAAAGACTGCGGGCGATCGCTGCTTGAGCCGACTGCGATCGCCCCAGTTGTTCTGCTAGAGCTGCTAGTTGGCTTGCCTGCTGGACTAACACTGGTTGCTGGTTGGCTAGAGTTGGTTGTAGCGATCGCTGATTGTCAAGCACCACTTCTGGAGTGTAAGTCTGCCAGAGATGTTTTACCTGCCGTTGCAGCAAGGCACTCATTCTCAGTTGCTCACAAAGCAGAGTTGTGCCCAGTGTTCCGGTGAACAACGCCAACGGTAAGGCAACGGGCAACCAGTAGCCAGCCCAGAGCAACAGCACACTCAAGCCTACCCAGGTTACACTCAAGCCCAGCCAACTGCTGAACCGGAGCCTGAACCGCCAATGGCTCAAAAAGAAGCTGAAGCCCGGTCCCCCAAAGATCAGAATGGGTAACAGCCAATAGTCTGAAACACGGTGCAGCGGGTTTTGTCGTAGGAGGTTATTAACAACAGCGGCATGAAGGTAAATACCACTTGTGGCTGGATTGCTATTAAATGGCGTATCTAATGGATCAAACCCCGTTGCTGTCAAGCCAACTAGAACAATTTTGTCCTTAAACGCTTGAGATGGAATCTGCCCTTTAAGCACCTCGACAAAGGAATAGGACGGTGCTTCTTCCACCGGACCAGGCCAGTTGATCCAGAAAGGCTGCTTAAGGTCAGGTAAGTTCACTGGGGCTTGGACTAACCCGTAGGACTGTACTGCTGCGATGCCTAGCGCTGCATGCTCACGAATCTGGAGATCAACCTGCTGGGTTAGATTCCCTAAGTTCTCATGTTTGAGGATGTGTCCAACCGCGATCGCCGATTCCTGCAATAGTAGGGTTGGCACCAATGGTATGCCAGTGTGATCCCACGCTTGAGCCACTACCACGCGCCCATGTTGCTGCATCGCACTCGCCAGTTGCGTATCTTCAGCACTCGGCTCAGACCACAACATATCAAAGGCAACAACACTTGCGTCTGCCTGGGTTAACGCCTTCAGCAGTTGGGCGTAGCGTTGGCGCGACCAGGGAAATCGACCCAGCGCCTTTAAACTGGCATTGTCGATCGCCACCACCACCACTCGTGTATCCCAGGCTGTTGGTCCCCGAAGGCGAAACAAGGCTTGATAGGAAAGCTGCTCCAGGGGATACCAGACGCTCAACTTAAACAGCAGTGCAACGACAAGAGCCGTGGCAGTACCGGGAAGTAGTCGCCAGCCCAACTTACCAGGTTGCCAAGTCATACACCTGCTTTTTGCCTAACGGTGTTGTTACTACTGCCTGCACACGCGCTTGGGAGGAGATGGGTAAGGTCAGGTCAAACCGACCATTGCGATCGGTAATTTGTGGCTGCCCTGCGATCGTCAACCCATTCACAAAGTCAATTTGACCGATGAGACGTGCCCACCGCACATTGCCTTTAATTTCTTTGCGAATCTCAATTTGTAAGCTGGTATCGTTTCGCAAGGGCACCGCAGGAGACGGTGGTTCACCTGTAACCACTAAATTCTGAAACCCGCCATTCACTGCGATCGCTTTCCCTAGTGCGTTACTTACGACACTACCGCTGAGTGTTGCCAGCCCAGTTTTGCCATCGGGCTGAATACTCACGCCAAACTCAGTGCCTCGTACACCGCTCACACCGGCTGGGGTTTGAATCTCCAGGCGAGAGGCAGGGTTGGTAAAGGGTCGTACCTTCAAGCGCACTTGCCCACCCGTCACCTGGAGCCGCGTAATGCGTCCGTTTCCAGGAGCCACTTGCAATGATTGAATGCGTAGGCTGGTCCGTTCCGAAATGCTAATGGTGCCAATGCCTGTATCGGCAGCTAGCACTGCCTTTGCTTTGCTTCCAGTCTTAATCCCATCGCCAACTGCCTGTAGCCGTAGACCGACCCGCGCTGGTTGAGAGGATTGTCCTCGATATAGAGTCACTGGACCAGCCATCTGCTGAATTTCTAGCCATCGATCGACTCTAACAGGCACGGTCTTAGAGCCGCTGCTATCCACGACTGCAAGCATAACTACCACCAAGAAAGGAAGGGTCATTAGCAGAAAAAATCTAGTTGAAATCGTCTTCAATCGAGAGCGATTTTCACTTGTTGACTTACGCATCAGTCCCTTCTATCCAACACTGTAGGCGATTCAGCCTCGTTTAACGTACCCAATTTCATGCATGAATGATCAAGCTTAAAGTTGTGTCACCAGCGAAGCAAAACGACAAAATCTGCTTTAGAGAACTTTTTCAGTCCGTGGCAGCGATTCAGCCCTAGACGCACACAACTAAGCCACCTTAAGGTATCAGAAATGGTGGGTCGATCGCCTAAACTGCTTGCACCAGGGAACGTGCTTGTTCTTTTTATGCAAACGGCATCAGCCTGGTGTGGGCAAGCTTTGTGTCATGAAGGTAGCTGCGGCTTCACTATCAAGCGG
>DATNQS010000325.1:0-3609 GCA_036703925.1 Candidatus Sericytochromatia bacterium | reverse complement strand
ACTTGCATAACTAAGGCTTCCTGGATAACAGCCATCTCGGCTGTCAGTGCATTCAATACTCTCAACAGTCTCTTATCTTTGCATAAGACTGCACCCCTTACTACGTCTGTGGAAACACTCGCTCCCGAAATTGCTGAAAGCCAGTAGGGTTGAGCTGTGACCAGGCAGCTAACCCAATACCACCGCCAAGCAACAAGAGGGCAACTAAGCCAGCGCCCACAACTAACGATCGACGTTTACTGTTTGAGGGCGTAGCGCTTGAGGCAGTAGGATGGGTAGTTGCCGACGGTTCATCCTCTAGCAACGCTCTTGAGGCAGGCGACCATTCAGACTCGGTTCGGCTAGTGTCGGAGCCTGGTAAGGATGGTTCTGGCGAGGCAGATGAAACATTGCAGCGGAGGATGACAACGGATGTGTTGTCGTGACCGTTCTTTTGATTTGCCAAGCTAATCCAGTTTTCTACAGCTAAGTCTAGAGAATATTTGCCTTTAAGAGTAGCATCAGTGTATGCTGCCCATGCTTGCTCAACCAGTTCGTTGTCACTGAGTCCATCAGAGCAGAGCAGCAGCACGCCATCCTCTTCCAAAATAAAGCGCTGTACGGTTGGTCGAAGAAATTCGGCATCACGGGTACCGATCGCCTGAGTCAGCGCACCAGCATCTGGTCGTTGTAGTGCTTCGCGATAGAGCGATCGTCCCAGCCGCACTTCTCGCGCTGCCACATCATCATCCACCGTCAGCCGATGGCAGTAACGAGGGGTCATCCAGTAGGCACGGCTATCACCCACATTAACGAGATAGAGTTCGTGTGCGCTAGCAGTTCCGTCTGTTGTTTGTTCCTCTAAGGGCAGACGCTGTGCGACATGAAGTGCCATAACCAGCGTGGTGCCCATGCGGCGACGATCGGCTCTCCCTTGAGTGTCGTTCTGGCTGGCAAGCAGGTTGTTCACCACACGCACTGAGGCTTCTAGCTGTTGTATCAGCAAGTCAGGCGCAACCAACTCTGTTTGTTCTGCAACCTCTGCCAATAGTGCCTGAGCCTGAAGCTTAAGCGTTCGTACAGCGGTTTGACTGGCGACTTCACCGCCTTCATGTCCACCAATGCCATCACAGACGATCGCCAACTGCGACGCTAATGCCTCTGATCGGTCTCTGCCCGTAGTAGTAACGGGATAGCAGGCATCTTCGTTGTGCGATCGCTGTGGTCCTGTATCGGTTGCGCCCGCAAGCTGCACCCGCAATGGCAGTTGGGCAGCTTGTATCATGAGCAATTGATTGAGTTGTGTCGCGATCGTACTCAGTGCCACGCCGTCTCGCATTTGATGGCACAGTGCCCGCAACGACTCTGCAACGTCTGGCTTAGTATGAGCCACCCATTCTAGCCAGCGATTCGCCAGATCAGCCAACTCCGGAGCGGCAGTGGGTGTAGTTGCATCTGAGGCAGCCAGCACGTCTGCATCGTTGAAGAGTTGGCACAGACGCACACGCCAGCCCTCGACGCGAATGTTACTGGCTGCTAGCAGACTGGAAGCAACACCCTGTTCCAGCAGCGGTGTCCAGAGTTCGAGCAGTTGCCACAGCCAGTAGACTTGACGGACTGCTGTTGCGTCCTTCCAGGCATGGGCGATCGCGGTGTAAAGTGTGCCCTTCTCATCCAACGGCACGTTTTCTAGCAACAACAAAGTACCTGGCTGGACGGTCTCTGTCTCTGGGCAAAAGCCATAAACCTCTGGCATGTGTAGCCGATGGGGATAGAGATGCAGATAGGGCAACACGGCCTCTGACCAGTCAAGGGGAAGCTCTGGTGGCAAGCTGGGCTGTGTCTCTAGCCAAACCTGGGGTGCGGTGACGACATATCGACCTGCGACCTGCGACCCTACGGGGAACTGTTCTACGCCCTGCCCAACTGCCCAGAAGTAGCGGTAAATCAATGGTGTTTGGCACGCTTCGCAGCTTACAAGCCCCAGCGGGTTTAGGGGAGCCGTACAGTTTGGGTTGGGGCAGCAAAGCTGTGGTTTGGAATCACTCATACGTTTACGGCAGATGGTACGTGCTGGTCTAGGAGGGAGGAATTGAAGGGTGCGATCGCTCAGACAGTTCGCTATGAGTGGAACTACACTGGTTATAGCGCTTGCAAAGACATCGTTTCAGAGCGTCATTGAGTCTATAAGCGCAGTGCAGAAAATAACGGAGCGTAAAGAAACTGAGCGTTCTGGTCACTGCTATACGTTTCGGGGAATTTTAACAACAGGGCACTCTACAAGTAGCGCATCGCAGACCAATTTAGACTAATTGCCTATCAACTATAGGGTTGAATCGACAAACGTACTCAATCGGTTTCTTAAGAAATTTAGCTTAAGAAATTTATCATTCTGATCCATCCGAAATGCGGTCTCTACCGCTTGAATCTAAACGTAGCGATCGTGTTCAATTTCACTCACGTTTCAGGAAATGGTTCTATGGCGCTGACTCCCACAATCATCTGGCTCATCGTCGGCACGGCTCTTTGTCTTGTCGAAGTTGTTGTACCTACTGCGTTTGTTGCTTGTGTGCTGGGCATTAGCGCGTTGGCGATCGCTACTGTCGCGCACCTCATCCCGTTAGGCTTGCAGATTGTGCTTTGGATGGTTTTATCCCTGTCGCTTGTGTTCTACTCTCGCCGCCTGGTACAACACAAAACTGCCCGTAAGCTTGATGCAACCGAAGCCGAAACAATGACCGAAATCCTACCAGGTCAAAGCGGGCGTGTGCGGTATGAGGGCAATTCCTGGGCAGCACGCTGTGAGGATGATGAAATGGCGATCGCTCCGAACCAGAAGGTCTACGTCGTAGCACGACGGGGCACGACGCTGATTGTTATGCCGCAACACCTGCTGCATTCCTAAAGTACGAGCAGCCACGTTGGCAAACGTACAAGCAACTATTACAACTCACAATCACGAACGAGGAGACAACCGCAATGTTTGGTTGGTTTTTGGCATTATTAATTGGTGGCGGCGGTGTGGCACTTTCGTCTGTCAAAGTTATTCAGCAGGGGAATGAGGCTCTAGTTGAGCGTCTCGGTGTGTATGATCGCAAACTGGAACCCGGACTGAAGTTCGTCGTGCCCGTGCTAGAACGAGTGGCGTATCAGGGAACCATTCGTGAGCGAGTCCTGGATATTCCACCGCAACCATCCATCACCCGCGATAACGTCTCCATTACAGTAGACGCTGTGGTTTACTGGCGCATTATGGACATGGAGAAGGCGTACTACAAGATTCAGGATCTTCAGTTTGCGATGGTTAACCTGGTGTTGACCCAGATTCGCGCCGAAATGGGCAAGCTGGAACTGGATGAAACCTTTACCGCCCGCTCTAAAATCAATGACCTCTTACTGCAAGAACTGGATGAGTCCACCGATCCCTGGGGCGTAAAGGTAACGCGGGTAGAATTACGTGACATCATCCCATCGCAAGCTGTGCAGGAGTCGATGGAGCTGCAAATGGCAGCAGAACGACGCAAACGAGCTGCCATTCTAAACTCTGAAGGCGAACGCGAAGCGGCTGTCAACTCTGCTAAAGGCAAGGCAGAAGCGCAAGTTTTGGATGCTGAAGCCCGTCAGAAATCA
>DATNQS010000324.1:0-4400 GCA_036703925.1 Candidatus Sericytochromatia bacterium | reverse complement strand
TTAATCTCACATTTCTGAATTTTGCAGGCTACTTTCGACTCAAACCAAAGCCGAAGGACGGGTTGATTGACGGGTGAGTTGAGCAATTTGTAATAACACCGCATCAACACAAGGTGGTTAGGCAATGGACTTAACTGCCTGCGCCGAAAAGCCGTATTTAGCCAACGCTTCGTTCAGCAACAGCACATTCTCCACCCGATCAACGAAGAGCACACCATTGAGATGATCAATTTCATGCTGGATACAGCAGGCTAGCAGCCCTGTAGCAGAAAGCTTTTGCGGGCGACCATGTTCATCTTTGTAGGCAACTTCGATCGCAGACGGTCGCTTCACATCCATGTAAACACCCGGAATGCTGAGGCACCCTTCTTGAGTCACCGATAGGTCGCGGCTCGCCTGCTTCACAACCGGGTTAATCAAAATTAAAGGTGGCGTTGCGGCTTCTTCTGGGTCGCAGTCGATGACAATGAGCTGCTTATTTACAGCAGTTTGCGGTGCAGCCAGCCCAATACCATCTGCACTGTACATCGTTTGCAGCATTTCACGAATGAGCTGCTTAATCTCAGCATCAACCTTAGCAATGCGCTTGGCAGGTTGTCGCAAGACACGATCGCCTAGACGATAGATTTCTAGCGGTGGCTTTGCTAATTTCTTTTTCTCGACCAAAACCTCGGCAGTCATGACTCTAAATACTCGCAGCGAATGTCTGATGTCGGAATGATTCCGCCTTAATTCTATACTAGCCAATTCTGACAGCAGACTATCAGCTTTTAGCTTTAAATCTCAGGCTAACTACTGACCGCTGACCGCTGACTAACCGCCGATAGAGGACTGCTAACCGCTGTAGCGGTCATCATTTTGCTTTGCGTCGGCTTCAGCTTACAATGCAACCAATTAAAGCTAGCTTCATAATTCAGTGGGAAAACAGACGATACTATGACACAAACAAGCGGCGGTTTTTGGGCTGATTTTCGCAAATTTGTTTTTCGAGGCAACGTCATCGACCTGGCAGTGGCCGTGATCATTGGCAGTGCGTTTAACAAGATTGTGGAATCGTTGGTAGGTGACATCATTACACCAGCGCTGTTGCAACCAGCGTTGACAGCCGTTGGTGCTGACGACATTAGCAAACTATCAGCGAACGGCATCAAGTACGGTGTCTTTTTGGCAACCGTGATCAACTTCCTGGTAATTGCCTTGGTCATTTTCCTGATCATCCGTGCGTTTGAAAAGGCAAAAAACAGACTAACTCGCCGGGAAGTGATCGCCGAAGAAGCGCCCATACTTGATGCAGCTATCGTGGCACAAGAGCGTACAGCCGCCGCACTCGATCGACTCTCTAGAGCGCTAGAAACACGTAATCTATAGCGTTACAAGTGACCACCCAGCATGGTGGGCATCAAAACAGTATCAATGACGTGAATCACGCCGTTAGCCGCTAGGATGTCCGTTTTCACCACTGTGGCTTCGTTAATTTGGGTACTGCCGTTGCTGTGTTCGATCGCCACAATGGATCCCTCTTCAGTCGGCGCTTCGTCAATTTGTGCCAAGTCGTCCGATCGCACATCGCCCGGCAGCAGATGATACATGATCACGCGCTTGAGCTTAGGGTGATCCTGCAAGAGCTCATCTAACGCCCCATCAGGCAGTTTTGCAAAGGCTTCATCGGTTGGAGCGAGTATGGTGAATGGTCCTTCACTTGTGAGCAGATCACCCACTCCCGCTGCTTCAACGGCTGCCAGTAGCGTTTTAAAGTTGCCTGCCTGAGCGGCTGTTTCCACCAGGTTTGCCATGCGTAGTTCCCTTTCTGCGACGGTACTACCTACAGATAAAAGGTAATGCGTTAGGCAACATCCGCCACAAGAGATACCTGGCGTTAGCTACTCGTACGGATACCGCGATCGTTGAGCTGCTGCATAAAAAATTCTTCCAGGGAGGGGCGTGCCAGATTGACAGAAACAATTTGGGCACCCATCAAACTCAGACTGGCAAGAAAATCATAAGGATCACCTTTGAGCTGCCCTTGCCAGTAGCCATCTCGAAAATCCAGGTTCAGCATCCGTTTTTTGATGACATCAAGACTGCCCCCACGACCTTTGATCGTATAAGTTTCTGTGGTGCCCAGTAATTCTTGCAGGGAACCGCTGCAAATGAGTTCGCCAGCCGCCAGAATAGCAATGCGATCGCAAATGAGTTCCACATCTGACAGCACATGGCTATTAAAGAAAATTGTTTTGCCCTGATCTTTAAGCGAGAGAATGATTTCGCGAATTTGATAGCGCCCCATCGGGTCTAGCCCAGACATGGGTTCGTCGAAAAACACCAGTTCTGGATCGTTAATTAATGCCTGCGCCATGCCAATGCGTTGCAGCATCCCTTTAGAATACTGCCGCAGCTGTTTTTTGCGGGCAGCAGAAAGCGATAGCCCAACCAGATCCAGCAACTGGGGAATGCGTTGTTTCTGTACCGATCGCGGAATCTGGAACAGTCCAGCAGTGAACTGGAGCGTTTCCCACCCGGTCAAGTAGTCGTAGAAGTAGGGGTTTTCGGGCAAATAGCCGATGCGTTGCTTAATGGTGCGATCGCCCAGAGGTGCCCCTAGCAAGCGCCCCCGCCCCCCACTGGGGCGTACAATCCCCAGGAGTGTTTTCAGGAGCGTTGTTTTGCCCGCACCGTTGGGTCCCAATAGTCCAAACGTTTCGCCCTGTAATACGTTGAGGGTGCAACCCTTGAGGGAAACAATTTTTTGGTTTAGCCAAAACCCTGTGCGATAGGTTTTTCTAAGTTCGTGGGTTTCCACAACGGTGGAGCGGTCAACGGTAAAAACGTCGCTGGTAGGGTCGGTAACAGTAGCCATGCTGATTTAAGGGTCTGGCAGATTTGCTGATCAAGAGACTCTAGGAGCCATTTTGGAAAAACCGATACGATATTCTAGGCGTGCCAAGGCGTGGAAAGAAATTTAAGGGGAGACGCAGCACATCGGTCTAGAGCCTACCACTATCCTTTAACTCGACTGTCCCTTGCTTCTGTTGCTGATTATCCGATCGCTTCAGGAGCATTCGCTAAGATTATGCCCAAACGCTTAAACTTGGTTTATACATTTGGGATTGGTAGAGGGCTGCGTAGTGGCACCTTGCCGTCAATGGTCAATCGCCACGCTGAAAGCAAGATTGTTTCAACCTGAGTCTAATCCCTTATGGTAGGCGACTCACGACAGCCTTTGAACAAACTGATAAGCTAGTCGTCAAGACGATCGTGATGGGCAAAGCTGATAGGCACTCAACCCTAGCCCTAAATTGTGCATGAAGGCACGCATTAACTGAAGTACTGAGAGTGAGGAGGAGACCGGATGGATCGTTCCAAACTTGTAGCCATTGTAACTGGGGCGATCGCAGTGGCACTTAGCATTGCGTATTTGGTCGTAGTGCAACTTCTGGATCTGCGGGGTGAAATGATACCTGCGCCTATAGGTTGGATGATGCAAGGGGCAGCCTCCGTTATAGTTCGCTAACGATTGAGGTATGGATGACATTATCAAAGCAGCGATCGTTCTTAAGTTGGTTTTTGGCGATCGTGGCGCTGCTTGGCATCAGCTTTGTAGCGTTGCTGTCTCTAGCTGGCAATGGGGGTAGCCTTCATTGGCGGTTAGATCTGACCGCTCATTTTAAGCTGCAATATCTAGTCATTAGTCTTGGTGCCTTTGTTTGCTTTTGGCTCTGGCGGACATGTCGCTGGCGACGCTGGCTCATCGGCTTGAGCGTGTTCTGCATTATCCTTAATGGGGTTGAGGTGGTGCCATGGTATTTGCCGCCGTCGATCGGTGCTTCACCGTCAGCTGTCACCTTGCGCGTGCTCCACTCAAACGTACTGGTGCGTAATCGCAACTATGCCAGCGTGACAGCGTTGGTGAGAGAGGCCAAGCCAGATCTTGCTGTTTTTCAGGAAGTCAACGCAGGCTGGTTGGAAGCGTTGGAGGCAATTCGGGATGTGCTGCCTTACACCTATGCTGAACCGCGAAGTGCGGGCTTTGGCAATGTGATCTACAGTGCGTTACCGCTGCAACAGCCGTCAGTACAGTTCTTGGGGCAACGTGAATACGCCAGTCTTGCCACACAGGTAAGTAAGGGTGGGCAAACGCTGTCGTTGCTGACGGCTCATCCACCGCCACCGATTCGGCAAGAACTGTTTCGGTGGCGCAATCAACTTTTGGCGGCGATCGTGCCCTATGTGCGATCGCAAACAGCACCTGTCATGGTGATCGGTGATTTAAATATCACTATGTGGTCGCCTTATTATAAGCGGTTAGAAGCAGCCAGTGGCTTGCGAAACAGCCGCGCTGGCTTTGGCATTCTGCCGAGTTGGTCGCCTCGCAGTTGGCTACCGTGGCTGGCGATTCCGAT
>DATNQS010000323.1:0-3046 GCA_036703925.1 Candidatus Sericytochromatia bacterium | reverse complement strand
GATGCCATTACGGTATTTTTGCTCGGCGGCGCTGAAGGAGTTGCCGAAAAAGCTGGAAGTAAAATTAACAGCAAAATCAATCGAGACATTGTGATTGGCACACATTCTCCATCCTTTGGGTTCGAGAAAGACGAACAGGAGTGCCTAGAAATCGTTGAGATGATTAACCAGTCTGGAGCAACCGTTCTTGCAGTCGGCGTTGGTGCGCCAAAGCAAGAGAAATGGATTTACAAGTACAAGCACAAACTTCACCATGTCAAGATCTTCCTAGCAGTTGGTGCCACGATCGACTTTGAAGCAGGTGTGACCAAGCGTGCTCCCAAGTGGATGAGTCAGATGGGCATAGAGTGGTTGTTTAGGATTTATTGCGATCCTCAGCGCCTCTGGAAGCGCTATCTGGTCGAAGACTTACCGTTCTTCTGGCTACTGCTGCAACAAAAGTTTGGGAGCTATACACAACCGATCGTTGAAAGTGTAGGCAGAAGGGACACCCCAGTTAATGTTAAGGTCACTAGCAACTCCCTGCTTCTGAAAAGGCGTGTTACAACCAAAGCCTAAATAGCAGCAAAAATTCACTGACTTTTTCGCTACAAACCAACCCTTGTTCGTCCAGAGTGATAGAATTACAGCCAGCTAGGGGTGCCTGTGAATGCAGGCTGAGATAGTCCCTTAGAACCTGAGACTGGGTAATACCAGCGGAGGGAAGCTGTTTATCTGAGGAATCGAATATGCGGACAGAGTGGGTCGCCAAACGACGCGGACAAAGCAATGTGTCCCAAATGCACTACGCTCGTCAAGGGCTGGTTACAGAAGAAATGCAGTATGTGGCGCAGCGGGAAAAGCTTCCAGTAGACCTTATTCAAGCAGAAGTGGCACGGGGTCGCATGATTATCCCTGCCAACATTAACCATCCCAATCTAGAGCCGATGGCGATCGGCATTGCCTCTAAGTGCAAGGTTAACGCAAACATTGGCGCGTCACCGAACTCCTCCAACTTACAGGAAGAGGTCGATAAACTGCATTTAGCAGTGAAGTATGGCGCTGATACGTTGATGGATTTGTCTACAGGCGGTGGGGATCTAGACAAGATCCGTACTGCAATTATTGAGGCATCAACGATTCCGATCGGCACAGTGCCAATCTACCAAGCCCTAGAAAGTGTGCATGGGACGATCGAAAAACTTACCCCTGACGATTTTCTGCATATTATTGAGAAGCACGCACAGCAAGGCGTCGATTACATGACGATCCATGCGGGGATCTTGATCGAGCATTTGCCGCTGGTGCGTGATCGACTGACTGGCATTGTGTCGCGTGGTGGTGGCATTATCGCACGATGGATGTTGCATCATCATCAGCAAAACCCGCTCTACACGCACTTTCAGGATATCATCGAGATCTTTAAGCGGTATGATGTCTCGTTTAGCTTAGGTGATTCGCTGCGTCCTGGTTGCGCCCATGATGCCTCGGATGCCGCGCAATTAGCCGAACTCAAAACGCTAGGACAACTAACCCGTAAAGCTTGGGAGCATGACGTACAGGTGATGGTGGAGGGTCCTGGGCACGTACCGATGGATCAAATTGAATTCAACGTGCGGAAACAGATGGAGGAATGCTCAGAAGCTCCCTTCTATGTTCTGGGACCGTTAGTAACAGGCATTGCACCAGGTTATGACCACATTACATCAGCGATCGGTGCAGCGATGGCAGGCTGGTATGGTACAGCCATGCTGTGCTATGTCACCCCTAAAGAGCATCTTGGGTTGCCCAATGCTGAAGATGTGCGGAATGGCTTGATTGCCTACAAGATTGCGGCTCATGCTGCCGACATTGCACGACACCGACCAGGGGCACGCGATCGCGATGATGAACTGTCTAAAGCCCGCTATAACTTTGACTGGAATCGCCAGTTTGAGCTATCCCTCGATCCCGAACGTGCTAAGGAGTACCACGACGAAACTCTGCCAGCAGACATCTACAAAACCGCCGAGTTCTGCTCCATGTGCGGTCCCAAGTTCTGCCCAATGCAGACTAAAGTTGATGCCGAAGCGCTGACAGAGCTGGAGAAGTTTTTAGCAAAGGAACCTGTAGCGAACGCTCAGTAACAATTAACAACTAAACGCTGACTCAGACACTCAGTTCAGGGGTTCCCCAGCTAGCAAGCAACTTAGGTAACCCAAGCCAAAAGCAAGCTAGGAGGGTAGCGCAACAAAAAAGCAGAGGCAGCAAGAATAGTTGCACCTCTGCTTTTTAATTTTCTGCAAAAACATGATTAAACTCAGCCGAAAAGCATCTACTCTACTCAGCTGATACAGCATTGACGTCAACCGTTTTTGTCTCTGATTTATACCCTGGTACAGCCGTGTCTGCTGTTTGTACAGCTTCCTCAGCTTTGCGCCCTTTTACTTTTAGTCGCTCAAGCGCCCAAGTTGACAGCTCTGCGACCAGGAGGGTAGCAATCAAACCGTCATCAATCCAGCCCACGATCGGAATAAAGTCTGGCGAAATATCAATCGGGCTAATGAGGTAAATTAACGAGCCGGCGATGATCCACCAGCGATACTTAGGATTGCGAATAACGTCGCGATACCAACCTGTGATCGAGTCCTTCATCAACGTATCTCCTTTAATTACATTTAAATCTTGGCAGATCACTTGAAAGAGTTCTGGTGTGGATAACCTCCCTATGCTATGGAGAGCGTGAGTACGGTGTAACGATAACGGCAGTGAGAATGTCCAGAATCTACCATTGGATAAGGGTAGAGCAGGGTGCGGCTTATTCAAGCAAGAGTGCGTAGGTCAGGGCATAAGTACCTAAGAACTGCTGTGAAGCAGTTGTCTCTAACTTCCCTGCCAATACTTTGCTTAATATCAGCCGCTTATCAGTCAATCTCTCCCACCAGCGTTGCACCCACAACATTTTGTCTAGTTTTGACTGAAGTTTTATCAGTCTGCTTGAATGAGGTACTAAATCCTTAGAATTGAGTAGCCTCAGATTTGCTAATAAGGCGCTTTACTAACAAGGTAAAGCGAAACGCTGGGGTAG
>DATNQS010000322.1:0-2078 GCA_036703925.1 Candidatus Sericytochromatia bacterium | reverse complement strand
CTGAGCAACCAGCCCTGGAATATCGTCAGATGTCGCAAGGTAGAGTCCTTCAGGGAGTTTTTCGATGTGGAGCGTTGCAATACTTTCCATAATCGCTTTTGCTTGCTGAAGGATCATGCTCATCTTATCGTAGTGCGATCGCGCGTTTACCCAATCAATTCTTCGTGATTCTCATGCAACGAATAAGAGGCGCAATCGTGTACACGATCGCACGCACAAAACTGACGTTGCTGAGAGCATGATGCAGGCAAGGAAGCCTCAGGTTGAGCCTTTAGTCAAAAACTCAACTCTCGGAATGAGCGGATCTTGAACGACTCCAATCCCTGTAAAGCTCCAACGTTTGAGTAAAGGATCGATCTGAGTGCCAGGAATGGGTTCTACAGAGAAGCGATCGGCTAATTCTGCCGCATGAGTATTCAGGTAACTCAAGGCATCAAAGTGTTCACGAAACAACAGCAAAAAACTGGCGCTGGCTTTCTGGTCTGCGTCTCCACCAGCATGAGGATGTGCGGCTAAATAGCTACCGTCGGCTCTCGATCGAATGAGGTAATAGGCTTCCGAAAACATAACGCTATGAATAATTTGTTTTTAACTGTGAGTAAAAAATGTGAATGAAACACTCATTCCAAGCAATCTTTTCACACATCTTATTTGTAGAGAATAAGCAGTACGATCGCGATCTCTGCTTCAGGATATCGCGATCGTTGACCTTTGAACGGTCAAAGTAGGTTCCTTTAGCCTCAACGGTAGCAACTAAAAAACAATCACCCGTAAGCTTTAGATCTAGTTGGCTTCCTCTAGCTTAATGCGAGGATCAACCGCTTTGAGGAGCAAATCTGCCAGCAAGTTGCCAACGATGAGCATGACTGCACCCATCATCAGGCTTGCCATCACCAGGTAAAGATCCTGCGCTTGCACGGCTTGCAGAATCAGACGACCCAAACCAGGCCAATTAAAAAAGAACTCAGCAATAAATGCGCCACTCAGCAAGCTGGCAAATTCAAACCCAAGCAGCGTAATAAGCGGATTGATTGCGTTACGCAGCGCGTGAATATAGATCACCTTGTTTTCTGGTAGCCCTTTAGCGCGAGCGGTTTGAATATAGTCTTGCCGCAGCACATCAAGCAGTTCGCCACGGGTAATGCGCTGAAGTCCAGCAAAGCTAGTGATGCTAAGGGCGATCGTCGGCAAGATCATGTGCCAGACAATATCAATGATTTTACCCAGTGGGGTCAATTCGTTATGGTCGATGCTGGTCATATCGCCAACAGGAAAAAGGGGCGACGTGTTTTGCGCCAGAATCAGCAGCAGTAATGCTGTAATAAAACTGGGAAAGCCCTGTCCCGCATAGCTAATGACCTGCAAGAGTCGATCGCTCCAGCGGTTTTGATTGACTGCACCGACAATACCCAACGGAATGGCGATCGCCCAAGTAACTAGCAGCGAAGAAAAGGCTAACAGCAGCGTAGCAGGCACCCGTTCTAAAATAATTGCGGATGCCGAGCGGTTGTACAACATACTGGGGCCCGCATCGCCATATCTGACAATGCTCCAGAGCCAGAAGAAGTACTGCTCAATCCACGGTCGATCTAAGCGGAATTGCTGCCGCTTTTGCTCTAAAAACTCTGGCGAAATTTTAGGATTCTGGCGATAGGTGTCCAAAAAGTCCCCAGGGGCAAGCTGGATGATCACAAAGCTCAACGCCGATGCCAGGAACAGGGTCAAAAGTGCTTGTAACAGGCGTTTGACGATGTAAACAAACGTATCGCTGGTGAAAAACGTCATCAGCGCATCAACGCCTGCTTCTCGCCTGCTCCGATCGGATATAGTCATCAGTTTGGGTTTCGCTAGGGATGGATCGGCTGTCGTTACTGGCTTCAGGCTTCATGACCAATGGCTCGCTGCCAACAACTTAGAACTATCCTAATACTCAACCAGCGTGACGATCGGTACCTCCGGTAGCCGTTTGCGTCCGTTCAGATCCTTAAGCTCAATGACAAAGGCAAAGCCAACTAATTGACAGCCAGACTGCTGCACCAGTTTAGCGGTAGCAGTTGCCGTGCCACCCGTTGCAATCA
>DATNQS010000321.1:0-2632 GCA_036703925.1 Candidatus Sericytochromatia bacterium | reverse complement strand
TGGAAAGCCTCGCCCCAGATCTACCCGACTCAACTCTCTAAAGAGGCAGAGAAACTGTTAAAAGCTGCCGTAGACGTTGGTGTGCAGCAATACGGTGAGCGATCGCTGCCGGAACTCGAAGCGGAAGATCGGGTTGCTGTTGCGTCTGAAAAAGCGCCAACTGACGATCCAGTCATCCAAAAGCTGCGCGAGATTTACAATCTGATCCGTCAGGAATACGAAGCGTTTACTAGCCGTGAACACGATGACGTTGTACAGTTAGGCGGGTTGCACGTCATTGGGACAGAACGACACGAATCGCGCCGCATTGACAACCAGCTAAGGGGCCGAGCCGGACGGCAAGGTGACCCTGGCTCCACCAAGTTTTTCCTCAGTTTGCAAGATAACTTGCTGCGAATTTTTGGTGGCGATCGCGTAGCAGGCTTGATGAATGCCTTCCGTGTCGAAGAAGATATGCCGATCGAGTCAGGGATGCTAACGCGATCGCTCGAAGGCGCCCAGCGTAAAGTAGAAACCTACTACTACGACATTCGGAAACAGGTCTTTGAGTACGACGAAGTGATGAACAACCAGCGTCGTGCAATCTATGCCGAGCGTCGCCGTGTGTTAGAAGGGCAAGACTTAAAAGAACAAGTCGTGAAGTATGCCGAGCGCACAATGGACGATATTGTTGATGCCAAGGTGAATCCTGATTTGCCCTCAGAAGAATGGGATTTCAAAAGCCTGGTTAGCAAAGTACAGGAATTTGTTTACCTGCTGGCTGACCTGGAGCCGGATCATCTCACTGATATGACGATCGGTGAAATCAAAACCTTCTTGCACGAGCAAGTCCGTATTGCTTACGATCTCAAAGAAGCGCAGATTGACCAAATTCAACCCGGTTTAATGCGTCAGGCTGAACGCTTTTTCATCCTCCAGCGCATTGATACACTCTGGCGCGAACACCTACAGCAAATGGATGCCCTGCGTGAATCCGTGGGGCTACGTGGCTATGGTCAGAAAGATCCACTGATTGAATATAAGAGCGAAGGCTACGAAATCTTCCTCGAAATGATGACCGAAATCCGCCGCGATGTGGTCTACTCGGTCTTCCAGTTCCAACCTCAGGCACAGCCCACTGCTGCCGTTGCTTCAGAAACAGTCTAGAGCGCGGTTATGGGGGCGATCGATCGATTGCCCCCGGCAGGCTACATACTTTAACCCTGCTGACTAGTACCACTGTTCAAGTACGTAAGCGCCTTTTATGACGGCTGCCAGGGCAAATCGTCTTGAGTCTAGCTGCTGCCTATAGAGAAGCCGATCGATGCACTATAGCAATCCTGTTTGAGTTGTGAGATTTATATATTCAGATCCCCGACTTCTTCGAGAAGTCGGGGATCTTGTGTTCAGGTGTCCTTTAGGACTGCTATCGATCATTGAGTGAAGGAAGCCGTCCCTGCGATCGGCTCTCTTCTAGAGCGCTAAAGAGTAATCATAGAGTTGGTACGCTTGAACCAAACTAGCCCCAGAATATTCTCTAGCCCACAAGTTTGAAATCCTCCGATCGGGCGACTTGAACAGGTGAAGCCCACTGTATGCTCTTGCGATAATGTAGCCACATCCATACTCCACACCTACCTGAGAAAATCCACATTCTATGCAGCCATAATCACTGCATTGCGCTGCCTAAACGTTGAGTGCTTGACTCTATATGGCTTGTGTTTGCCTGAAGCGGCGTGTCTAAAGCATCCGGTTACGCTTTGTCAGTTCTTTAAAGTGAGTAGACAACCCCTATGAATGTCGAAGGGACAAGCAAAAATCACAAGAGCCAACTTTCAAATGAAAGAGATGGGTTAAAGCAGGGAGGCGACTCTGAGCGTGATCCTCAACCGCCACGTAAAGGGTGGCGGCGCTTTTTAGTGCCTGCCCTCATTGTGGCAGCGATTTTGGGGGGCGTTGGCTGGATTGTGTTCAATCGGTTCATCATGCCAATACTGATCTTCAGCAGCATGAAACCACAGCTCACAGAGGTCGAGTTATCGCAGCCAAAGACAGCACCGATCGCAGATAGCTCAGACTATGCAGCTAACCTTGATTCACGGCAGTCTGTCACCTTGCAACCACGGGTATCTGGTCAGATTGCAGCCATCTATGTCAAAGCCGGCGATCGCGTTGAGGCAGGCACACCCATTATTCAAATTGACGCTGCTCAACAGCGTGCCCAGGTTGCCGGTCGCGATGCCGCAGTAGAGTCAGCCGCGACTGATATTACTGCAGCGCAGGCGGAGGTTGTCAGTGCTAGAGAGACGCTGCGATCGCTACAGGCCAGACGGGTAGCAAATCTGTCTGACGTTCAGTTGAACCAGAGTGAATATAAGCGCTATCAGGATCTGTTCACCCAGGGAGCCAGCAGCAAGCAAGTGCTTGACCAAAGGCTAAATGCGCTGCAAACCGCGCGGGCAAACCTCAGCCAAACAGAGGCAGACATCCAGGCGCAGCAGTCAATCATTGCGCGATCGCAGGCAACCGTCGCAAAAAACCAGCGTGCCTTACAGCAAGCGCAGGCAAATGTGACTGAAGGGCAAGCAGAGCTTCAGTACTACACCATCAAAGCTCCTTTTTCGGGAGTGGTTGGAAACATTCCTGTTAAGGT
>DATNQS010000320.1:0-2969 GCA_036703925.1 Candidatus Sericytochromatia bacterium | reverse complement strand
GAGAAGCTGTTTGCCAAGCTCGACGGACAGCGCGAAGTTGGAGTGAAAGTGTTTTGGGAAGCCGATCGCGAACTGCAAATGCTGCTAGCAGAAAATGAGTCGCTTAGAGAAAAGCGAGACAGCATGGAAGGGCGGACACTAGGCATGGATGAAGTTGTGGCGATCGGACAAGCGATCGAACGTGCCATGACAGACCGCAAACAGAGTATTATCAGCACTTTTCAGGAGACGCTCAACCCACTAGCGGGCGATCGTGTTGAGAACGACACACTTACTGAAGCCATGATTTACAACGCTGCTTACCTGATTCCGTGGGAGGCAGAATCCATGTTCAGCACCCAGGTTGAGATGCTAGACAGCCACTTCGATGGTCGCCTCAAAATTCGCTACAACAACTTCACTGCACCGTTTAACTTTGCCCAGCTCGATCGGCTGGAGTAGGTGTAGTTGGTAGGAAAAACAGAAGCTAGAAGCCAAGGCATAAAAGGCTGAAAGCTAAAGGCTAAATCAACTCAAAACTCAGAATTTCGTCTTTTATCCTTCATCCTTCCCCCTGCCCCTATGCTCCTGAAACTCCTCTTTGCCCCCGTTACAGGTATCGGCTGGATAGCTGAACAAATTCAACAGCGTGCCGATGCCGAATTTGATGCTACAGAAAATCTTGGTAAACGACTTTTGGCCTTGCAACTTGCCTTTGACATGGGTGATATACCCGAAGACGAGTTTGAAGTTCAAGAAGAAGAATTACTGTTAGCAATTCAGGCGCTGGAAGATAATCTGCGTGCCGAGGCTGAAATGGAAGCGGCAGAAGCAGCAGAAATAGAAGCGGCAGAAGCAATAGAAGCGCAGCACAACAACTGACTGAAGTTATGCAGATGAAACCTTAAATGATTTGTGAGCAAGACTCTATCACTTAGCTATCAGTGGTCAGCCGTTGAGCATTACAAAATTTTGGGTGAAGAAGGAGCAAGCGATCGCAAACCTGCGTCTACTTAGTCTGCAACAACATCTTTGCTGTTTGCTCTTCGCTCTTTAATACTCAAGCACCAGAGTGTTTAAATCATTTGAAGCAGGTGCTTTGGTGCTGGCGATCGCCACTGGTTCGACAGGAGCCGCATCGCGCAATTGGTGAGCGCTTTTTTCAAGTCCGTCAATTTCGACATCAAGTACGGCTAGGCGGCTTTGGATGCGATCGCGCCGTTCTTCTAACGCTTGGAACTCCTTCTGAAGGCGCGTCTTCTCATTTACCAGCTTATAAAGATCTAAATAGGCAGCCGCTTCCGTCTTCTGACGCGGCATTGTGCTAATGGGTCGGCTATGGGGCTGGTGAGGGCGCATCGGTATTCCTGGTACGGTGCTTTTAGAATACCCATTGTTGCTAGTCAGTAACGTAGTGCTGAAATAGCACAATTAAACTAAACAAAAAGCAGAGAGTGGATGGCTCTCTGCTAGGTTCAGTTTATTGATACACGCTCAAAAACCATTACATCAGCGCGTCTTCTGCATGAGTTTGGATCGTGCAGTTTGAAGTGGGATAAGCGTAGCAGGTTAGGACATTGCCAGCCGCAATCTGGTCATCATCCAGGAAGGATTGATCAGATTGGTCAACTGTTCCTTGCAGCAGTTTGCCATTGCAAGAAGAACAAGCGCCAGCGCGGCAGGAGTAGGGTAAATCGATTCCGTTATCTTCAGCGGCATCAAGAATATATTGATCATCAGGCACATCAATGGTAGTGTCTAAGCCTTCTGCTTCATTGACGAGTCTGACTTGATAAGTTGCCATGTCGTAATCCTTTGATTGGTCTTTAAATTGAAATGACGATCGCTGTTATCCAACAACCGCTTTCGTAGTCTGCCTTGAATGGTGTACCAGTAGCAATCAATCTGTAGATGGAGCGTGCGGTTAAACGAAACGGGTCAGTTGCACGCGGTAGCGATCCTTTTTGGTTACAGCGATCTCGCCCACTTCGACACGACCTTTACCCCGAATGGCAATCAAGTCATTGGCTTTAACGGCATGGCTCGCACTGGTTATTTCCTTCCAGTTAACGCGTACGTCGCCACTGTTAATCAGGTCTGCCATTTTGTTGCGCGACATACCGAAGCCCGCCGAGGCGATCGCGTCTAGTCGCAGCGAGGCTTCTACTGTCGTTAACTCTTTCTTTTTGGGTTCGCGTACTTTGAGTTCCGCTAAATCAAGGCGACGGGTTTTTACAGGTACTGATCGCACCTGGGTTAAATGCAGTTCCAGAAATTCGACCAGTTCTGGTACCGCGATCGTCTGTGCGCCACGTTCGCCCAGCACAATGATATCGCCAACCTTTTCTCGGACTAAGCCGGTGCCCAGAAGCGCACCTAAAAAATCACGATGACTTGCCTGGTCAAACAGAAAGTTTCCGGCAATTTCTAGCGCAGCAATTTCAACGTGGGTAGTGTCTAGGGGCATTTCCATGCGTGCGATCGCTAACCGCTGCCGTTCTGCCTGCGGGTAACCACCCCACGCGACAAACTGCACCTCCGATAAACGACAAAAGATCTGCTGAATATCAGCGATTTCGGGCGGCGACAGAAAATCAGTCTGCACCACGTCCCAGGTTTTAATCGCCTGGTCTGCCTGATCGATCGCCCGCGCTACGACCTCTCGATTCTCAACGCCTTTTAATAATTCTTCCCTGGGCAACATAGTAGCTTCAATCGCGAAAAGTCTATTCTAGCGAGCGATAGCAGGCATAACTGCTTACTGAGTCGTCAGCGCTTTGAAACTATACTGTTGTGCAGATTTTATGGCTGGCTAGATTCGTTAGAACGAAGAGTAAGTTACCCCTTATTTCTAAGCGTTAGATGCAGCTCAAGGCTCGAAAGCGATCGATTCAAAAACACATTAAAGCGGTTGTTACCGCTGACCCGATCGCTTCTGCCGAGGCGATCGGTTTGCGATACGTGACCGATGACATACCGGGAATACAGCG
>DATNQS010000319.1:0-2114 GCA_036703925.1 Candidatus Sericytochromatia bacterium | reverse complement strand
AACTGCCTCTCTTTTCCATGCCTTTAAGTTTCTCAAGCATCTTGACCATCCTAGGCATTTTTGGAAAGAGGTTGCGCTCAGAGAGTCTTTGTCGCAAGTCTGTAACGGTCATCAGTTTTATGGTAAAAGTTGTTGTCTGCGTGATGAACCATCTATGACTACTCCACTTCCGACGCGTGGGCAGGTTGAACGAACGCTTTCGCAGCGTATCCAGGCTCTCTATCGTAGCCAGCTTGGGCATCGTCTTAGCGGTGTGGACTGCGAGCTTTTAGAGACAAAGATTGCGATCGTTCTAGAGCAGTCAGTGACCCAGCCAGAGCAGCTTTTAGTCGATCAGGGTAAGGATGAACTGGTCAAAACACTTCACTCTGAACTTGAACAGGCGATGCGACCGCAACTGCAAGCATTGATCGAAGAAGTGGTTGGTGTGTCTGTCCTTGATTTATTAAGTGATGTCACCCTTGAAACCAAGCGGACGGGTATTATTGCGATCCTTTCGGAGGCACCGCAGCTACGTGATGCTGCCAGTAAAGCCTCTCCATCGGCTGGAACGCCCACAAAGCAATCCTCAGAATCGTGAATAGAGCCACCTGCAAACCCAATAAGCTGTAGGGGAATAGCCTCTAGCATGGCTGCGCTAAAGCAATACCGTGCCCTCATCGGTTAAAAAGCCGACTTCATTTAATTCGTGCTCCTAAGCTGTGACACGGGTAATGTGCTGCATATTAGTTAAACCGTCTTTTTAATTTATGACCGAAGGCTCAGAACCACTGGTGTCGTCTCTGGAGCCTCTCTCCTCTGTTGCCGCCAAACAAGCTCGCTATCGCAGTGAAATCAACCAGCTTTTCACAGCAGACCGTGCTGCTCATAACTGGTATCGCTTTGTGCTGTCGTTCCCGCCTCATCTGGTACGCGACTATCTGCAACGGTTTGGCATGAATGCAAACCATCGGGTTTTAGACCCCTTTTGCGGTACGGGCACAACGGTGGTGGAATGCAAAAAACTAGGGATACCCAGCGTTGGGGTAGAGGCAAACCCAATGGCTCAGTTTGCGGGTCGTGTCAAAGTTGATTGGAGCCTTGATCCTGATCGCTTGATGGCGCACGTAGAGCAAGTTGCCGACGCGACGATCGTAGCTTTGGCTGGGCTAGACAAGGGTACGATCGCAACTGAAGGCTTGCGCTCTTTGAACGAAGAGCAGGAAAAGCTCATCCTAAAAAACTCGATTAGCCCACTGCCGCTGCACAAAACCCTGGTGCTGCTGGAGCAGTTGCAGCATCAAGCGGATGAACGGTGTTCTGGTCACGCTCGGTTAGCTTTGGCAAAGTCGCTTGTAAGTACCATCAGCAATCTGCAATTTGGGCCAGAAGTGGGTGTGGGACGTGCCAAGCTGGATGCGCCCGTGGTAGAGACTTGGTTAGGATCGATCGCCGTAATGGTAGCTGATCTACGAGAGTTGAAGCAGCGTGCCCCAGTCGAGGCGATCGTGCATCATGCTGACTCCCGCCAGTTGCTCCATGTGCTGCCGCCCCAGTCGATCGATGCTGTGATCACATCCCCGCCGTACCCTAACGAAAAGGACTATACCCGCACGACTCGCTTAGAATCAGTGCTGCTAGGCTTCATCAATGATAAAGCGGCGTTGCGTGCCTTAAAGCAAGGCTTGGTGCGCTCTAACACCAGAAATGTTTATAAGGTTGATGACGATGATGTCTGGGTCGCTGACCAGGCTGAAGTGCAACGGCTTGCCCAAGAAATTGAAGCGCGACGCATTGCACTTGGTAAAACCAGCGGGTTTGAGCGGCTCTACGCACGCGCAACAAAGCTCTACTTTGGGGGTATGGCACGGCACCTGGCAGAATTACGGCAGATTTTACGTCCCGGTGCTCAGCTTGCTTATGTTGTGGGTGATCAAGCCTCCTATTTGCGGGTCATGATTCGCACAGGTCAGATTTTGGCTGATATTGCACGATCGCTCGGCTACGAAGTGGTGGCGATCGATCTGTTTCGGACACGGCTTGCCACCGCTACGAATGAACAAATGCGCGAAGAAGTCGTGGTTCTACGCTGGAACGGAGAAAGGTCAAACCAAGATCTCTGACTTCTTGAAGAA
>DATNQS010000318.1:0-6198 GCA_036703925.1 Candidatus Sericytochromatia bacterium | reverse complement strand
TTACCACCGACGGCAGCGCACTGGTTTGGTACAGATGCCTTGGGGCGGGACGTGATGACGCTAGTCTGGTATGGCATCCGGATATCACTTAGCATCAGCCTTGTTTCAGTAGGCATTGGACTATTAATTGGCTTAGTGTTGGGACTGCTGGCTGGGTATTTTCGAGGCATGATTGAAATCGCCATTGGTTGGCTCACAGACATTTTGCTGGCGTTTCCATCGATTTTGTTGGCGATCGCGATCGTTACTGTCACGCGTCCCAGCATCCAAAGTGTAGTGATCGCTGTCGGTCTGGCACAAATTCCGCTGTTTACACGGCTTACCCGTGCCATGGTGCTTTCCCTACGAGAGCAAGAATTTGTTCAGGCAGCGCGGGCATTGGGGGCAACGCCCGATCGCATTATCATCCACCACATTCTGCCAGCTAGCCTTGCTCCCATTGTGGTGCAAACGACGCTGTCGATCGGCACAGCAACCTTAGAAGCGGCTGGGCTAGGTTTTCTTGGGCTGGGCGCACAACCACCAACACCAGAGCTAGGAGCAATGCTGTCGGATGCGTTTAAAGGAGGATATTCGCTCTCTTCACCCTGGACAACTCTTTTTCCTGGCTTATTCATTACGTTGATGGTGCTTGCGTTTAACCTCTTAGGCGATGGCTTGCGCGATGGACTTGACCCGCGATCGGTCAGCATGAACTGAGCCACAGACCAGGGTTAGGGAAGGGGTGTAGGGTGTAGGGTAGAAGGAAGCCTCGCGCTTGGCTCCCCATCCTTTCTCCCTCCTACTCTCTCCCTCATGCTTGGATCTGATCAATGGACGCAATGGCTTAAGATTCGGTTAACGCTGCCGTTTATTGTCCTTAACGGTTGGGTCTTGCTCCAGCTCGTGCAGTACTTTGAGCCACTGTTCACGATTTTTATCTTGTCTGCTGTTCTGGCTTACGTCCTCAATTACCCGGTGCAGTTTTTGTATCGGAGTGGTGTTCGACGCCGCTACGCCGTTTTGCTGGTGCTGGTAGTGAGCCTGGTGATATTGATTACGCTGGGGGTGACGCTCTTTCCGACTGTGGTAACGCAGTTAAACGAGATTGTCACACTGCTGCCGGATTGGATTGCGGCAGTAAGCCAAAAGCTAGAGGTACTACAGTCATGGGCGTTGAGCCGTCGGTTACCAGTACATTTGAATCGCTTGCTTGCACAATTTTCTGATCGATTGCCAGGTGAGCTGCAAGCACTCGCTGACCAGAGCGTAACATTGACGCTCGATGCAATTGGTAGCCTGTCAGAAGGGCTGCTTGTGATTGTTCTAACGCTTTACCTGCTACTGGATGGCAGGCGCGTTTGGAATGGTGTGTTTCAGTGGGTGCCGCAAAAGTACCGCGATCGCTCGGCTCAACAGTTAGAAAGTAACTTCAACCGTTATTTCATTGGTCAGGCGACAATGGGGCTGATTATGGGCACCGCTTTGACGCTGGCTTTCTTCTTTCTCAACGTACCATACAGCTTGCTCCTTGGGCTTTTAGTCGGGCTAATGACCCTTATTCCGTTTGGGGATATCCTTAGTTTTGGGTTGATTAGTTTGCTGGTTGCCGCACAGGATTTGGGACTGGGTATAAAAACGCTTGCTGTTGCTGCCATCATCGATCAAATTGTCGACCAGGCGATCGCACCCCGTGTATTGGGAGGCTTCACTGGTCTCAGACCAATTTGGGTCATTATTTCGCTTTTGATTGGCACTAAAATTGCTGGCTTACCAGGATTACTCACGGCTGTCCCTGTAGCCGGATTCATTCAAGATGTGATCGAAGATTGGCAACGTTCTGCCGTTGAGTCAGCTACGCCTGAACGCCCTTCTGAAAGTGCGATCGCGAATCAGGCGGAGGCATCGCACTCAACTGTTAGCCAAGACCCCATCCAAGCCGTTACAGAAAGCCCATCCCAGAGCTTTACACCATCTTAAGAGAAGCAAGTTATCCTACCTTCACTTGTAGCGATTAGTAATGAGCTTTACAGCCTAACCTAATCGCTGCAATTGCGGCTGAGACAATAAACGGCTAAAGCGGCAGCTAAAAACAAGGAAGCAGAATTGCAGACATTCTGTCTGGACGATTTTTCTAGCTTCTTGAAGCAGGCAGAAATCTGTACTTTAAGCATTAACTCATGCTAAAGAAAGCCAGCTAAAACTCATAGGCTTTGGTCTAGTTAATCGCTCTAGCAATTTAAACTAATAGCATTTTTTGCAAGCACGATCGCGGCATTTTAAGTGTGCTGTGCTTGACAACCTTGTTATAACTCAGGAAATCTGTATGATACTGGGTGAGCCATTCAACAGCTTCTAATACGAATAAGCGTTTTAAAACATCATCTGAATCAACAATTATTTTAGACTTAACCTTTTGTTTACTTAGAGTTAACTCGTCGTAAACAATGAATCTTTATTCTGTTGCTTTACCGCTTTAGATCTCTATCTTCATTAACGCTGCTTTTGCAGTTGGGTTGTAGCTAACTGTTTCTAAGCGATAGCTTTTCTTTGCTGTTTTTTAAGGAAGCAAGAGCGCCTTAAACAGTGGGTAATGGCATTTAGACGATCGAAGGCAAGCACTGAAATTTTAGCCTGTAATACTTGAATGTTTGAAGCTGCACAATTTACTGCCAGTATGCGATC
Organism: Candidatus Sericytochromatia bacterium; assembly: GCA_036703925.1. GTDB lineage: Bacteria > Cyanobacteriota > Cyanobacteriia > Leptolyngbyales > Leptolyngbyaceae > Stenomitos. The sequence continues at coordinate 3,534 of DATNQS010000318.1, read as the reverse complement.
GCCTGGAGTGACAAAGCTACCTGAAGACTCTCAGCCGTTTCTGGTAGTTGTGGAGGATGAGTCACTTATTCGTGAAACTATCACCATAGCGCTAACAGATGAAGGCTACCAGGTACTAGCTGTTGAGGACGGTCGCCAAGCCCTAGAGGTAGTACGTGCCTCTTGTACTGGTGAGGGGGGGGACATCCCAGCGATCGATCTGCTCATCCTGGATTTGATGTTGCCTTACATCAATGGACTAGATTTATGCCGTCTGCTGCGGCAAGAAGGCATAACCACCCCAATTCTGATGCTGAGTGCAAAAGGCACTGAGACTGACATTGTTGTTGGGTTAGAAATTGGTGCCGATGACTATTTGGCAAAGCCCTTTGGGATGCGAGAGTTGATTGCCCGCTGTCGATCGCTCCTCCGTCGAGCCAATCGGCAGCCCCAGCCTCAAGAGCAATTGGTCATCCAGTTTCAGGAAATTGTGCTTTATCCTCAAGAATGTCGGGTGACAGTACGCGATCAAGCTGTCAACCTCTCTCCCAAAGAATTTACGCTGCTAGAGTTATTTATGAACAATCCGCGGAGAGTGTTCTCTCGTGATCAGCTTTTGGAGAAAGTTTGGGGTATTGACTTCATGGGCGACTCTAAAACTGTGGATGTTCATATTCGTTGGTTAAGAGAAAAACTAGAGCTAGACCCCAGCAGTCCACAGTACGTTATTACAGTACGTGGCTTTGGCTACCGCTTAGGCTAGGCGGATCTAACAAGCATTAGTTTGTGGGTTGAACCTAAGCAACCCATTGACAACACTGGCATTAAAACTATTGCCGTAGTGCTCTAATCTCTAATTGCTGCTAGTGGCACGCCCAGCCAACCCAGGAAGTTTTGCTCCTGGCGAGGAGTCGGCTGCTTCACTGGCACAATCTCAAAACGAGTGAGTCGTGGTTTTGCCAGTGTCACTGTTCGAGAATGCAACTCATCTTGATGGAAAAACGAAAGTTGCACGCGATCGCCGGGTTGGAAATCTCGCAAGCGATCGTTAAGTTGGTCAGCACTGACCCGCAACCCATTCATTGCCAGTAGCTCATCACCCGCCGCCATACCTGCTTTCTGGGCTGGAGACGCTGTTTCAACAAATTTGATCAGGTCACGCCCCTGTTCAGTTTTTACTACCAGTCCGAGATCAGGAACACCCTCATCAGCCCCAGCATCAGCTATTAAACGCAGCCCAAACGGGTTCAAGTAGTCGTCAAATGGTAGTTCCTCAGTGCTATGCAAATAACGCTCAAAAAAGTCTGTGAGATCAGTTTCGGCAACAGCTTCAATCACCTGCTGGAGTTGCTCTGGCATAAAACCAACGTCAGGCTTACCAAACTGCTCCCACATTCGCCGCATGACATCATCGAGCGATCGCCGATTGCCATGTCGTTCACGAATCAGCAAATCGAGCAGCAGTGACACCATTTCTCCCTTCAGGTAGTAAGACATTTGGGAGTTGGGGCTATTGGCATCTGAGCGATAGAGCTTAATCCAGGCATCAAAGCTCGATTCGCTCAAGGGCTGTACTTTTCGCCCTGGTGTCATAAAGAAGCGGGTAATTTCACGGTTCAGCGCCATGAAGTAAGCCCGTACATCGTAAATCCTTGCCCGGTAAGGAAGCACCAGATCATAAAAGCTCGTTGTCCCCTCACTAAACCACAGTGAGGGCGTGTAGTTCTCTTGCTCGTAGTCAAAGACTTCCAGCGCTTTGGGACGAATACGCTTGACGTTCCAGAGGTGAAAGAATTCGTGCGCTACCAGTTGGATAAAGCGATCGTACTTGTCCTTTTGCCGAAAGCCAAAGCGTTGATAAATCAAAGAGCAGGATGATTGATGCTCTAGCCCACCAAAGCCTTGTGAGGACAGGTGAAGCAAGAAAAGGTAGCAATCGTAAGGCAAGCCGCCAAACAGCTCAGCTTCAACCTGAATAATTTTTTGGATATCTGGAATCAAACGCTCTGGTTCTAGGTTGCCATCGCCCCAAACTGCTAGCTGATGCGGTTTACCCAGCGCTTCAAAGGCATAGACCGCATGGCAACCGATTTCAAAGGGGCTATCCACCAGCGTGTCAAAATCGGGTACTGCAAATGTGTAGCTCTGTCCTTTCAACGGCTGAAGGGGTGTAGCTACGTGCCAACCGTCAGGAGGCACAATCGTGAGCGTCAACGGCTGCCGCTCATACCCTGGAATGTAAAAAAACAACGCTGCCCCATTAAAGTAGCCGTGCGTACTATCAAGATGATTTGTCCGCACCGAAAGTTCATCAGCATACATCCGATAACGAACCGTCACCGACTCCTGCCCTTGAGGATCGATCTGCCAATGATTCTTGCTAATCTTGCACCAGGGTAGCGGTGTGGTAGTGCGATCGCCTGCAACTGCCACAAAATTCTGTAAGTGCCTTGCATATTCCCGCACGAGATACGAGCCAGGTGTCCAAACGGGCATCTTTAGATCTAGCGACGACGTAGCATTGGGCTGCAAGCCTCTAATCTGAAGGCTTACTTCAAACAGATGGGTTTCTGGCTCTGGCATTGCCACTTGATAATGGAGTTGAAGCGTTGTCAAAGGCAAAGAAACAGGTGAATGGGTTTGCTCTTGACTCAAGCCAGCCTCTCTAAGCTGGAACAGCTCAACCTGAGACTCTAGCTCCAAGTCTTCTCGATTCATGCTTAATCTTGCTCCTGTATTGCATAAACTGTGTGCTGCAAGCAGCATCACTATACAGCAGTCCTTCTTTCGTTAAGGTACACCTTGCACCCTACGCCTTACCTCCTCCACAAGCCACAGGTTGCCTAATGACAGCTCTATGTTACCGTCGCGAACTGAAGGCTTTTAGCTCTCCAAGAGCTTGAAGAATCCAGTAATCTCAGTGGTCAATTTTTGCTACTTCAGTGCGATTCGGCTTTGCGTGCTTTTACCCTATACCTTGCCTGCCAGATGTGTCAGTTGCTTCAGGTTGACTAATAAAACTGTTTGTCCCACGGTATCAATCTTTATCCAGCCCTTACTATCCAGCTTCTCCATAATTTTGGCTGTTTCTTCCACGCTAATATCAGTGACATCTGCCAGATCTTTGAACGGAATATTGAAGACCTCAATGCCATGCTGCACTTCCTGCCCGTAATTCTCCCCTAGAGAAACCAGGGTATTTGCCAGCTTGACAGCAGGTGGCTGATGGCGCAACTGAAAGCGGAGATTGGTTTGCCGCAAACGTCGCACCATTAATTGCAACATCCGATGGTGCAGTTGCGGATCTTTGAACAAGGTTTGAATAAACCGCTGCGCTGAGATGCTGATGAGCCTGACTGCCGAAAGCGCAATGACATCAGTTGATCGCGGTGACTCATCCAAAATCGCCATTTCGCCAAAAAAGTCTCCCCGTCCCAGTACAGCTAAGGTCACAACATCTTCACCAGAACCAGACAAACGCCGCACCTTAACCCAGCCAGAGACAACAAAGTAGACGGCATTGCCCCACGCATCTTCCATCAACACTGCCCGGTT
>DATNQS010000317.1:0-2102 GCA_036703925.1 Candidatus Sericytochromatia bacterium | reverse complement strand
AGTGGCGATCGCCGGCAAACACTGTGAATCGGGCGACATTGTGATTAAAGAAGCGGCTCTTCCAACGACGCAGCCGAATGACTTACTCGTAGTGATGGCAACCGGAGCTTACAATTACAGCATGGCTTCCAACTACAACCGCATTGCTCGACCAGCCGCTGTTCTGGTTCAAGATGGAGAAGCTAGCATCATCCTACAGCGAGAAACCTATCAAGATTTGCTTCGACAAGACCGTTTACCAGAGCGACTGAAGTAGTTACAGGCAGTAAGCGATTGTATAACGCAACCTCTTGCCTCACTCACCACTTAACACTCAACATTTAACACGTTGTAGAAGCGCAGGGTTAATCCAGATCAATGGGATATCTATGGAGGCAATGGCTGCTGACGACCCCTAGCTGGATGCAGACCCTACCGCTTCTCTTCGTTCAAAACCTCAGGTTTTTCGTTGATGTTGGGCTAGTGCTTGCCCTCACCTATATGATGCTGGTCATCATTGGCGAGCGGCGTACTCTCTGGATGGTGCGTGGTTTCATCGTCCTTATGCTGGCAGCCGCGCTCAGCAGACGGCTGGAATTGACGTTGCTCAGTTTTGTACTGGGCAATTTAGTGATTGGTTCTGCCGTCGCTATGGCGTTTATTTTGCAATCAGAGTTTCGTCGCTTTTTGGAGCAGATTGGTCGGGGTGAGTTGCTTCAGTTGTTCCAATCTTCACGAAGAACCACATTGAAATCTGGTAGTGTCACTGATGAAATTGTCGATGCAGTCAAAGAGCTATCGCAAAACCGCATCGGTGCTCTGCTGATTTTAGAAACAGGTATCCCCATCGATGAGCGTGATTTTTCTGTGCCAGGAGTAAGGATCAATGCCGAAGTTTCAAAGGAACTGATTCAAACTATTTTTCAAACAACAACCCTCTTGCACGATGGAGCTGTTTTAATTCGTGATAACCGTCTGATTGCAGCAGGGGTCATTCTGCCGTTATCAGAGCGTACTGCTTCTCGCCAGCTAGGTACCCGTCATCGAGCCGCCATGGGCATTACCGAACGGGTAGAGAACTGTATTTGTGTGGTGGTTTCTGAGGAAACAGGGTCAATTTCGCTAGCAGAACGGGGTACTCTAAATCGCCCGTTGACCAGCAGTAAACTTAAGGATTTGCTGGGGGCACGCTTTGCTCAAACAGCTGAACGCGACACGGTTGCTCCGAATCTCCGTAGCCTTGTACGTCAGCTTGGCACTCAAGTTTTAACGCTAACTGCACGGATTCTGGGTCGGCGGAAGGGTAGAAGTTAGGGTAGAAGTGAGAAGCGAACGATCGCAAGCGTACGGCTCCTAAGCATCCATCTTTACCGTCTGATCAAACTATCTATATCTATATCGTTTGCTGCTGGGAGAGACTATGACCGTAAAGCCAACTGTTTTGCAAGAGTTGCCTGTTGACCTTGAGCGCGAACGGCTGCCAAGACACGTTGCTGTCATTATGGACGGCAATGGACGCTGGGCAAAGCATCGTGGCCAGCCTAGAATTATGGGACATCGGCGTGGTGTCGATGTGTTAAAGGATCTCCTCCGCTGCTGTCGCGATTGGGGCATTCAGGCGTTAACGGCGTACGCATTTTCGACCGAAAACTGGGGGCGACCTTCAGAAGAAGTTGAGTTTTTGATGACGCTGTTTGAGCGGGTGTTGCGCCGGGAATTGCGGGAGATGGTGCAGGAAAATGTGCAGATCCGCTTTGTCGGCAATCTGCAAGCGCTGCCCCAGTCGCTCCAAGAAGAAATTGCCCGCTCGGTTGAGGCAACGCAGCATAACCAGAGCATTCGATTTACTGTGGCAACCAACTACGGTGGACGGCAGGAAATTCTTCAGGCGTGTCGTGCGATCGCGACTCAAGTGCAGCAAGGGCTCCTTCAACCTGAGCAAATTGATGAAGCCATTTTTGAGCGCCATCTCTATACCACTGGCATCTGTGACCCTGACCTGTTAATCCGCACCAGTGGTGAGATGCGGTTGAGTAATTTCTTGCTTTGGCAGATGGCATATGCAGAGCTATATGTAACGGATACGCTATGGCCCGATTTTGATCGTGCGGCGTTTCACCAAG
>DATNQS010000316.1:0-2569 GCA_036703925.1 Candidatus Sericytochromatia bacterium | reverse complement strand
AGTACATCAAAGCCAGCCGCTCTCACTGCTTCAGCCGTTGCTAGCGCAAAGTCTTCGGACAGGAAGCGCCGATCGTAGCCCACAATCACTAACCGCTTGGCAGTTGTGCTGCCGTAGACGTTTGCCAGGACATGAGCCGCTAATGGTGCCACCAGCGTCAGGCGCTCGAAGGTGAAGTCTGCGGCAATTAACCCCCGCCAGCCATCAGTACCAAACTTGATCGGATTTGACATAACCGACGTTGGAGAAAGGTGATTCATGGACAGACAGCCTCACGTTCGTTGTAATTCCTGCCATTTGAGTGTATGCGTAGAACAGCTCCTTCAGCCACCCTACACCTCTTTTTAGACGAGTCGTACGATCGCCACGAGCACCGTTAGCGTGGGTTTTTAGCCTGAGTTGCCGGGATTCCGCTCCAACGCAGGTTTACCAAACTTTTAAGCTACATGGCTAAACCTAAACTCTAAGTTAAGAGTTGCCAGTTTTTCCGGTTTGCTGGCGACTGTCTTTTGCCGCTACGCCTAACGCTTGTAAGGTTGCATTGTACCAATTCCCTATTTACGCGCTACAAACCAAGTGCCCCTGCCTACGACTTCCCTTGATTAAGTGGGATTAAAGGAGATTAAGAGGGCAGAACTGTAGCCAGCTTGTTGCATGGATATTAGAGCGATCGCCAGGTAGTTCTATACGCCAAACAAGTACGCAAAACAAAGCCCCGAAGTCTCCCTCAGGGCTTACTACTGCTATCAAAAGCAGACGTTAATTCGGTTCGCTTGTCCTTAAGCGTTAACTTTCGGCTCCACAATACTGGTTGCTTCGTACGCCTTCTCCAGATGCATCACTCGCTTTGCCTGAGCAGACAACGCACTGGCATCCAACCAGTTTGCCAGCAGTGCATCGGTAGAAAACAAACCCCCACCATTAATGGCAAAGAAAAGGAAGCAAGCGGCGTAAACGGCTGACAGTTCCAGGTAAGGAATGCTCAGACCAGCGACCAGGATGTGGTGATACATTGCCACGCACATCGTTGAAAACAGACCCAGCGCCGCAGGACGAGTGAGTAAGCCAAGTGCCAATAACGGTGCGCCAATGAGTTCTGTCAAGGCAGCAACGTAGCTAAAGAAAAGGGGGAACGGCAAGCCAATGACCTGAACATATGCCTGGGAAAAGCTCTCAATATTAGAGAGTTTGTCTAAACCGTTATGAACGATCATCATGCCCACTACAACGCGAAGCAGTGCAAAGGACGTTTGCGAAAGCAGATTAACGTTCACATTGGGCTTGAAAACAGCGGCTAGAAGCGAGTTTTTAGGCATGGTTTGATTTCAGGGATAATTGCGTGTGGGTAAATTTACGATACATATATTAATAAATTTAACGTATTTTGTTAAGTTTTGCTAATGGTTAGGTGCGATCGCATAGATGATTCTCATAATCTGGTGCTGGCGATCGCTGAAACAACAAACGCAGTCACGCTCTTGAGTTGAAAAAGCGTGGCTGCGTGTGCGATCGTCAATTCAACTTGAGAGACGAGCGATCGTGCTTAACGCCTCTTTGCCACGTTACATAGCGTCAGATTGCCAGGTGTCTCTAAGCGATCATTGGAAACCCAGCCTTGTTGTGGCGCTTGGATGGCTACCCAGTTGCGGCGATCTGCCTCGATGATCAATGCTGGAAAGCTATTGGGCTTGACCGTTGCCCCATTTCTAACCACGCCAGTGATACGTGCTTTCAAGCTTGGTTCGGCACGAATGCGTAGATCGTCTCCCGTTGGCACCCGTACCCGTAGGCAGGTAACGTCTTCCAATTTCGTGGTAACCGCAGTGTTGGTAACTGTGCTGAGAAACGTGCCGTTTTTCCAGCAGCCAAACTCCGCTTTGCCTGTACCAATTTGATCGATCGAACGGCTGAGTCGAAACCAGTAAGGCGTCTCGTCCTTTGGCGCGCCGAACGCTTCAGAACACACCTGCTCAAAGTCCATGAAGCCGCCAAACTCAATGTTAGAAAACCCGGCAGTAAAATCGGCGCCAGCAATTTCAGCCTTGGGTCGCCACACACTCCAGCCCGGTTCAGGTTGCTGACTCAACCCATTCGGATTAGGCTCGGCTGCTTGAATGTGTGCAGCGAAAGAGAGGACGATCGCGCTTACCAGCAGCACTCGAGAACTACGGTGCATTAGTTGCATTCTCAATCACTTTCAAGGGGTACATAAGGTTAATTACTAAACGAGGTAGCCCGATTTAGGAAAACTGGGGCTTAAGAAACTGATGAAGCGCTAACGGTTCCCACTTTTCCGCTCTCTCCCGCCAATGTGGAATGAGAGCGGCTAACTCAACGTTTCAACTAGAGCTTTGATTTTGCTTCCCTGTCGATCGCGCAACCGCTCTGGGAAGCTGGCATCGATCGCGATTTTGCCGCCGGAGGCATGGCTGAACGTTTCGACCGTTTGCACTTGCGCCAACAATCGTTTTGGGAGTGCTTCATTCTCCGTTTGACTAATGAGCAAGCCGACGATCGCTTTTGTTTTTTGCATTGTGTCCAGGTTTTGGATGACGGCGCTTTCTAGCTC
>DATNQS010000315.1:0-2444 GCA_036703925.1 Candidatus Sericytochromatia bacterium | reverse complement strand
TGCGACCACTCCATTACCATTCGCCGATCGCCTCTGCCCAGGTCAAATCTTGCCTGCTGCTAGCTGGACTCATGACCGAAGGCGAAACGACTGTCACCGAGCCTGCTCTTTCGCGCGATCACAGCGAACGAATGCTCAAAGCCTTTGGAGCCAATCTGACGGTTGATCCTGATACTCATAGCGTTACCGTCACCGGACCCACCAAACTCAACGGTCAGGCTGTAGTTGTACCAGGGGATATCAGCTCTGCCGCCTTCTGGCTGGTGGCTGGGGCGATCGTGCCCGGTGCCGATTTGACGATCGAGAATGTGGGCGTTAACCCTACCCGGACTGGTGTGCTGGAAGCCCTGGCGCTCATGGGCGCAGAGATTACCCAGGAAAAGCAACGTCTGGTCGCTGGTGAACCCGTCGCCGATTTGCGGGTGCGCTATGCAGGCAGTGGCGATCGCCCCCCACTCCACGCCTGTACACTTGCTGGGGATCTCATTCCCCGACTGATTGACGAAATCCCAGTGTTAGCAGTTGCCGCTACGTTTGCTGAAGGGACGACGGTGATTCAAGATGCCGCCGAACTGCGTGTTAAAGAAAGCGATCGCATTGCGGTCATGGCTCACCAACTTAACCAGATGGGCGCACGCATTGCAGAACGACCGGACGGCATGGAAATTGTAGGCGGCACACCCTTAACTGGAGCCACCGTCGATAGCTATACCGATCATCGGATTGCCATGAGTCTGGCGATCGCGGCTCTTGCCGCTACTGGCACAACCACCATTCATCGCGCTGAAGCGGTCGCCGTTTCGTATCCAGATTTTGTGACGACGCTAGAGCAAATTTGTCTGACTTAACGCCCATTGTTATGCTCTTATCTGCTCTGATAAAGACTCTGAGCCACGCTGTAGCAGATTGGCAACTGTGCAGAGTTGTTCAAACAGCGCGATTGTTGCCATGAGTCTTAGGCACCAACTCGCATCGTTTTACGCAGTTTGTAGTGCCTCACTTGACTACGGGTGCGATCGGGCAACTGCCTGGTGCGGGTGGCTGTGTCGTCACAATGACGTTTTTGTAGCCAGTGGTGGTCAGCAATTGAGTCACGACTAGCTTGGCGCGATCGTTGGCTTTTTCTAGCACACCATCGGCGCAAGCAGTTTCGACAATTTTTTGTAGGGCTTCCTGCTGTGCCAGTACCTGTAGTGTGGGCGCAGCATCGGGTCCCAGCCCAAATGCGCCACGGTTGTAGTCGTAGACGCTAGAACGATTCACATCAATTTTGCGATCGAGCAGTTGCGGAGGTGGCAACTGAATTTGCACACTGTTGTCTGCCACCTGCACATTGGCAGCCGTCAAACGTTGCAGGTCAACGCCCGCTCTCACCTCACCATAGGCAATGTAAAGGAGTTTCGTTGTACCGAGTACAAAACCATTCAGGGTTGTATCTTGGCTAGTTGGCACCACTGCCTGCATCGTGAAGACCGCAGTAGTGAGTTCACTCACACCCCTCACTTGCTGAATTACAACGGATTGAACGTCTACTTTGGGTGCAGGCTGCGCTTGGTTAAAAAGATTCTGCACGCTTGCCAGAAGACGATCGCCGAGCCGCCATCCGCCAAGCCCAACGCTCAACGCTGTCACCGCGATTCCTCCTGCCAGCATCCAGCCAAGGCTCTGGAGTAAATAGACGCCCTTATAACGCTCGTTGCGATCGTCGTAGCTCATAAGGCCTCCAGGCAAACGCCATTTTGGTTCAATCGTACTATCAGCCACAGACCTCGCTGCCAGTTCGGGCAGTTCCCCTGGCTTTCCTTTAGCTAGGCTCTTAGCCAGATTATGATGCAAGTATTGTCGATCGCGCCACTGACAGGAGAAACTGACTAAAAAGAGCTTCGCTGCCCTGGTGTTATGACTGAGTAACCAGCAAATCAAGGTATCGACGCAAGCACTTAGTAAGACAGAGAGGACTGAACGATGATGCGCTTTCGTTGGCTGGTCAGTTTTGCGATCACGACGGCACTTGTTACCACTCTTAATCAACCCGTTACCGCTCAGACTAGACTTCGTAGTGGCGTGCTATTGCTCAACCAGGTAAGAGAGCTGGCTACGCGGTCAACGACGCTTTCGGGCGGTAGGTTGGCAGCTTTGCAAACAGACCCCAATTTCGCAAACAGCGAGTTCCAAACCATCTTTAACGATGCAGCAACGATTCTTGATGACTACACTGTGGTCAACCGGGGAGGATATTTTCCTGAAAATCGTGGCATTCCACGCGATCGTCAGTTGACCACCATAGAAGCGGTTTATCGTATTTATAGCCTGCCAGATGGGAATGAACTCTTCCTCTACCGCACGCCCACTGAAAACACGTCTGAATATTTCATCCGCACAAAAAGCTGAGAGCCCTCCACTATGTCTGAATCATTTTCACCGCAAATTAGCGATCGCATCTG
>DATNQS010000314.1:0-6310 GCA_036703925.1 Candidatus Sericytochromatia bacterium | reverse complement strand
GTTCAATTGAAATCCAATTCATCCTTCTCTACGTACATCCACTAGTAACTTGAGCAGCCTAAGTAGATTTCAAAGATACATGCCGAATGATGGAGGTTAATCCGTTTTAGGTATTGGAAAATACAACGGCTACCTAGGTACAAAGGTACATGCCGAGTGATGGATCTTAATCCGTTTTAGGTATTAGGAAATACAACGAACAATTCCTCCCGTCAGAGATAAACCGTTTCAAGGAATGCAGCTATGAAAAGTAGTCACGAGGAGAGTTTTGTTCAATTGGATAGTCATAGTGCGCCCTTCTCAAACTCTCATACATCTAACGTAGAAGTTCTCATACCATCGCCCTGGAAAGCAGTAAAGCCTAACTGGGTTCGATCGGCTGGGCTATGCTTTGTCGCCCTATTACTAGTATTTTTCCAAATTGCCCCACCCGCTTTGGCTTCCGATCACCAGGACACAACTTTTCTAGCCACAAAGTTGACTGCTGCCGACCTGACCGATCTCTATGTGTTTGAGAGTCCCAGCAACCCTGCCAATGTGGTGCTGTCAATGAACTTTGATCCACTGATTACTCCAGGGGAGGTTCGTCCGTTTGATCCTGCTGTTCTCTACCAGTTCAAGATTGACAACACAGGTGATGGCATTGAAGACCTGGTGTTGCAGTTTCAGAATCAGGGTAAAGGACGTAAGCAGTCGGTGGTCGTCCGAGGACCTGGCAAGCCGAAGAAAGTCGGCACAGAGTCGAGTTTGATTGGCTCTCGTGTTGCTGGTCCGCTTGATCAAGCGTTTACTGCCGGGAAGATGAAGGTTTTTGTAGGCACTCGTAAAGATCCGTTCTTCTTTGATCTAGAGCAGTTCTTCAAAATTATTCCCGATCGCAACTACTTGATGCAGCCCAATCCAGCGCCACCGTTGACGGTTGTTTCCTTCCGTCCGCCTGGTGAAGCGATGGATACTCTTGATCCATATAACGTTCATTCGATCGTGGTGGAACTGCCTAGAAAGCTGCTCGGAAACGGCAAGATTGGGGTTTGGATGACAACCAGTATCAGAACTCCTCGCCTGAGAAATGGGAACTTCACTCAAATTGAACGGTTAGCAGTCCCAGCGCTGAATGAATTGTTTATGGACTTCAAAGCCCATAACGTGAGTAATCTGCAAACACCGACAGAGGACGCTGCCAATCAATCTAAATTTATCCGCTCCTTTGTTAAGGCGATCGGGCGACCCGAGGGTATTGCCGATGCTGTCATTTCTGTGGCAATTCCCGATGTCATTCAGGCTGACCTTTCCAAACAAAACGGGAGCTACTTTGGCACGCAGTTGGCTGGCAACTTTGGCGGTAGACGACCCAAAGATGACGTGATTGACGTAACGGCATCGGTTGTGTTTGGCAGCGCGGTCACTGGCATTACAGAAGGCGCTATTCCAGCCTTAACCAGCGATAACGTTGCACCCCGTGAAACCAACTTTCTTCCAACCTTTCCCTATCTAGGAAACCCTCGCTAACGTCTGAAGCGAACCCTGAGCCGTTGGGTGTCGTTCTGCTGATGGGAGAACTGACACTCAACGGATCGTTTCTCAAATAACTTTTAAGATCTATGCTTAGACGATCGCTCAATTTGTGGTTACTCGTTGGTTTCCTGACTTTAGTAGGAGCTGCCTCAGCCCTAGCCAGCGGTACGCGGCTCCATTCTATTGGCTTGCCCCAACGAGATGTCGCGGCGGCAGTCTTTCCCGATTATGAGCAGCGCAATCTGATCATTCACAACTATGAAGTGCAAGTGCAGCAAGCACCGGATGCCTCTATACAGTTGCGCTTGCTGGCAGCTCAGTACCTCAGACGCTTTCGGGAACAGGCAGACGTAGAGGATTTACTGCGCGCCGAGCATGCTGCTCGACGATCGCAAGCCATACAGCCTAGTGGCGAAGCATCTTTGCTGTTGGCTTCTACGCTGCTCTCACAGCATCGGTTTCAGGAAGCACTGCAACTTGTAACAGAAACACCGCGATCGACCGTCGAAGCAGTGGCACTACGGGCATCAATTCAAATGGAGCTGGGGGACTACGAAGCCGCCCACCAGTTGATTCAAAGCCTGCCAACGGATGCCGAACACTCGGGTCATAGCGCGATCGCGGCGCGTTATCTGGAGTTAACGAACCATCTCGACTCGGCTCGTCAACTGTTGGATGCCACCGTGCAGCAAATGGACTCGTTTTACACTAATCCAGCAGAAATGCGTGCCTGGTTCCACGTCCGCTCCGGTGATCTGGCATTTGCGGCAGGTGATTTGGCTAAATCTGAGCGACGTTACCAGGAAGCGATCGCGCTGTTCCCGCAGGACATCGCAGCACGAACGGGGCTGGCACGCTTGTATGCCGCCCAGCAGCGTTGGCAGGCAGTTCTGACAGTCGCTAATGAGGGGATCGATCGTGTGCCGCTTGTGGAAACACTGGGCTATAAAGCAGATGCTCAACGGGCTTTAGGAGATCCGCAGGGAGCGGCGGAGACGGAAGCCTTGATCGAGGTTGTAGCGCGCTTAAGTAAAGTGCAAGGCATCTACGATCGTGCCTTAGCCGTTTACTACACCGAACATGGTATCCATCTGCCAGACGCGCTAGACATTGCCCAGCGTGAGGTGGCAGTGCGAGACGATATCTACGCTGAAGATACGCTGGCGTGGGCGGCGGCTGCCAATGGGGACTGGCAAACCGCGCAACGGGCGACCCAACAAGCCACTCGTTATGGCACCGAGGATGCGTTGCTGCATTTTCACCGTGGCATGATTGCGCTGCACTGCGGCGATCGGGCAGACGCTCAGGAACAGTTGCAACTGGCGCTACGGCTCAACCCAACGTTCCATCACAAGTATGCGGCTGAGGCTCGTCAAACGCTGACGCAGCTTACTCAGGCTGTCGCGCCGAAACCAGCTACGCCGTCCCTTCTCACCCAAGCGGGACAAGCCTCATGAAAACTCTGCTGCGTCACCTGACCTGGATTGCTGCGATCGTGGTGGTTTTTCTCGCCTGGGAACCCACTGCTGCTGCCCATCCTCTGGGCAATTTCACGATTAATCACTATGCTGGCTTGCAAATTGCGCGAGACGGGGTGGCGATTGATTATGTCCTGGACATGGCAGAAATTCCGGCGTTTCAGGAGCGTACTAAAATCGACACACCCGATCGTCAGGCTGACTATTCAGTGGTTAAATGTCAGGACATTAAGTCTGATCTGACCCTGCGCCTGAATCAGCACGCTTTACCGTTAGCGCTGCTGAAGTCAACTGTAGAATTTCCGCCTGGTGTTGGCGGCTTGGCAACGCTGCGTCTGACCTGTGGGTTTCAAGCGGCGATCGCCCTGGCTGGCTCAGACCAACAACTGGAGTTTGACGATCAGTCTTACTCGCAGCGTTTAGGCTGGCGCGAGATTACGGTGACGACGGATGTGCCGCTTCAAGGTGAGGTTACAGCCAGCAGTATCACTCAGCGCCTGACCGACTATCCGACAGCGTTACTTAGTAGCCCCTTAAATCAGCGTCAGATTGCCTTTGCGGTTAATCCATCCCAGACGATCGCTCAACCGCTCACGCCACTGCCACCAAAGCCAGCGAATGCCTTCTCTCAGGCTTTAAGCGGCAGACGCAATGATGCCTTCACAAACTTGATCCTGTCGGAAGAACTCAATTTTTCGACTATCTTAGTTGCGCTGGCTGTTGCCTTTGTATGGGGTGGGCTACACGCACTGACTCCGGGGCATGGGAAGACAATTGTGGGAGCGTATCTGGTAGGCGCTCGAAGTCGGGTTCATCACGCCCTGTTGCTAGGTCTAACTGTAACGCTGACGCACACAGCAGGCATTTTTGCACTCGGTTTGGTGATGTTGGGTTCGTCTCGCTTCCTTTTGACCGAGCAACTCTTTCCCTGGTTGAGCGCGATTTCTGGTGTCTTAGTCACTGTGATTGGCGGAAAGCTATTGGTGACCCGCTTACAGCAGTTGCCACTTTTTCAACGCTGGGCAAGTAGTAAGGTTGCTGACGCTGATCATTCGCACAGCCATAACCACTCGCATGGCTCTTCTCATAGCCACTCGCACGATGCTTCCCATAGCCACTCGCATCATCATGGCTCGCATTCTCACTCCCACCTACCGCCCGGTGCTGATGGTTCTCCCATCACATGGTCAAGCATTCTAGCCTTAGGCATTTCGGGCGGGCTTTTGCCGTGTCCTTCAGCGCTGGTCGTGCTACTGGGTGCGATCGCGATTGGGCGCATTGGTTTTGGGTTGGCGCTGGTGCTGGCGTTTAGTTTGGGTTTGGCTGGTGCGCTGACTGGCATTGGTGTGCTGTTGGTCTACGCCAAACATTGGTTTGAGCGGCTTCCTGTACAAGCGCCACAAAGCAATTTGTTTCCAGCCCTTAGTGCCCTGTTAATAACTCTGGTTGGCATTGGTATTACTGCTCAGGCGCTCCTCGTTCCAACACTGTAGCCTCAGCCTTACCCATGTCACCTGCAAAACGTGTGTTCCGTTCTCTAGTCAACTTAATGTTAGGAGCCAATATGCCATCGATGACTCAAGCCCCCCTCCGTCTGTCTTTATGTGCGATCGGGCTGTCACTAGCAGGAATCTTGCCGTCCCAAGCGACTACCCTTTCTTACACAGGAGACACGACCGGAGCACCGACGTTTAATCGTCCCGCTGTACCAGGCTTTGAAGGCGTAAACGATCCAATTTCATCGCTTTCCTCGATCGGTACAGCCGTTTCTTACTTCAGCCAGCCGTTCTCGGTCGGTACAACGGGTTCCTACGACATTACTGGAACGCAAAATTTTGATGCTGTTCAGTTGGTTTATCAATCGCTTTTCAACCCAACGTCTCCGCTCACTAACGTCATTGCTGGCACCGATCCCTTTCCCGATACTGGCAACGCAAGCTTTACTGGCTTGACCCTCGATAGCGGCAGCCAATATGTTCTTGTCACCGCAGGCTTTGACAATGCCGACAGTGGCAACCTCAGCGTTGGCACCTTTACAAATACGATTGTGGGACCTGGAGCAATTTCTCTTAATGCGGCTGCCGTTCCAGAACCGTCTGATTTTGGAGGGGTAGCGCTCGCACTATTAGGCGGAGGCTTCTTGCTCAAACGCAAACTGAAGCAACACCATTAATTTCCATTTCTTAGGCTGTTCCTACTCTTGCCTGAGGGCATCCCGGCAGGAACAGCCTTGTCGTTTCTATTAACCTTCTTTATTTACCAACCTCGTTAAAATCAAATGAAACAAACTTACTTTCAAGCTGCTTTTGTCGCTACCACAATCAGCCTCTTGGCGGCTCCTCACGCGATCGCTCAAGACCCTCTTTGCTACAGAATAACTACAACAGGTCAAATTGTTGACCTCACCGCTCTCTGCACAAGAGGTCCTACAGACCTCACTCAAATCGCTGTCTCAAACCTCAGCCTCGACGTTCCAGATGAAGAGTTTTTGTCTTCTAAAGTCAAAGCAACCATTACTAACAACAGTGGAAAGCCAATTCAGGTCAGTACGGTGATGCTGCAAGTTAGTCGAGCTGACACAGCGATCGTAAAAATCCCTTTAGAAGTTGATCAAACACTTAAGCCGGGACAATCTATTGCTGCCAGTGGCATCTTTGACAAAGCAGATTTACAGGGGCAAAATCCCAAAGAACTCAGCGTCAACTTTCAGGGAGTGCAGTAGCTAATAGTGCGGGGCTGCGTTGGTCATGTGGGTGCTACTTCTGACCCAAATGACGATAGCACTCGCCTCAAAAGAATGTTTGAGACGGATCTTTAAGAAAGGCAAATTGAAAAACGTATGAAACGGTTTAGCTTAATTTTTCTAATCACAACTCTGGTGGTTATAGGTTACTTTGAGGTCAGTGTGTCGCACGCTGAAAAGCTTTTTTGGCTTAACTTGGGGCTGTGATCGAAAGCTCTTTGTATAACTCCCAAGAGGATATAGAGCCGACATAAGAGGTTAACCACTCATACGACTGCTGCCCGTTTGAGTGTCCTTGCGAACGGGTCAATTTTGGCAGCCAAGCCTTTGGCTCGTTGCCTGAGTCACTCTAGGTGGGTGTCAAGATCAGCTTTGGCAGTGCGATTGCGGATGCTAGATCACCGTCGTTGTTCGCTGTGGAACCTCTCAAAGTTATATCAGGTGAAGTTGTTGGTCAGGATGGGAAGATGGAGATTCGACGCGGACCTCATGCTTACCGCCATCCAGAAATTAAATTCATTGGAGAGCAGTCAGCTCAGGAAGGTTCAACAAAGTTGCAGCGATTGTATCACGA
>DATNQS010000313.1:0-3168 GCA_036703925.1 Candidatus Sericytochromatia bacterium | reverse complement strand
AAATGCGTCTCTATCTTTACCAAAGTCGGTTGTCCGTTCTGCACTAAAGCTAAGGCAATGTTGCAGGAGCACAAACTGCCCTACGAAGAAATGGTTCTGGGTGAAGATTACACAGTGCGATCGCTCCTGGCAGTGGCAGGTGCAACGACTGTGCCTCAAGTCTTTATTGATGGCAGGCTCGTTGGCGGTTCAGAAGCACTAGAAGCGTACTTTGCAACGGCAGTGTAGGCTTTTGTAGAGCCTTTGCGCTTCACCCTGCTCGTCAGCATGTGACATCATTCAGTGCTGACGATCAAAAAGGGGCGTTCTGGCAGTCGTCTAAAGTCGATCGCCTTGAAACGTGCTTCATGCGAATCAAGGCGAATTGCTGATGACCAAGTAGACCGCCAGCGTCAGACTAATCGCTCAAACTGCGACCTTTGACTGCGGCTAGAATCGCCTCTGTTGGCACTTGACCATTGGTATAGTAGCCAGCAGCTTTCTTCGCATCCATTTCAACCTGGGCATCTGCCGGAATCAAATCATCTGGAATCGGGACGCGCTCAACGACCGTAATCCCAGATTGGGTGATGGCGTTGTACTTCATATTGCTCATAGAAATCAAGCGATCGATACGAGTGATGCCAAGCCAATGCAGCACATCGGGCATGAGTTCCTGAAAGCGCATATCCTGAACGCCTGCAACACATTCCGTACGGGCAAAGTAGGCATCCGCGCGATCGCCGCCTTCCTGACGTTTACGAGCGTTATAGACTAAAAACTTTGTCACCTCGCCTAACGCTCGACCTTCTTTACGGAAATAAACAATAACGCCTGCGCCACCTGCCTGTGCGGTTTGCACACACGCTTCAATGCCATGTACTAAATAAGGGCGACAGGTGCAAATATCTGACCCAAAGACATCCGAACCGTTGCACTCATCATGGATGCGAACCGCAAGCTGACGATCGGGATCAGCAATTGCCGCCACATCGCCCACGATATAAACGGTCATCCCCCCGATCGGCGGTAGAAAAACGCGCAAATCAGGGCGCGTCACTAGCTCAGGAAACATCCCACCTGTCTGCTCAAACAGCGCTCGTCTCAGAACCGCTTCTCCCACACCCAGTCGCTTTGCTAATCCCGGCAGATACCAGACAGGTTCGATCGCTGCCTTCGTAACGACCAGATCGCCATTGGCTTTCATGATGGTGCCATCTACTTTGAGGCGACCCTTTGCTGCCGCTTCCTGAAGTTCAGGCATATTGATATGTGCTTTTGTGATGGCGATCGTCGGGCGAATGTCATAGCCCTGCTCGTATAAAAGCTTGTAGACTTCTCCGACTAGCGCACCAAACGGGTCAAGCGCAACAATCTTCTCTGGGTCAGCCCATGCGGGATGAGGCCCTAGGAGGGCTGCTGGAGCTGTGTTGGTAAGGTCTGCTCGATGGTCAGATTGCAGCTGCCCGCTAGCAACTGCCAGCGCTCGATAAATGCCATATGCGCCAGAGTGAGTGCCAATAACATTGCGCTGGGCTGAATTAGTCAGGGTGCCGACAATGGCTCCACGCACCTGGGGATCGGCTTCACCCCATCGAATCGCGATCGGTTTGGGACCAAAACTGGCAGGATGGGAAGTCAGTACAATATGCTTTGCTTGAGACCCGTTTTTTTCGCTTGACCCGTTTTTTTCACTTGACGCTGCTTTTTCGCTCGACATAGGGCACCCAGTAAGGAAATGGAGTAGAAGCAACACTGACGCATATCTAGCAGTCCTTTACGCTTGGAGTCTACCGATCGCGTCACTTAACACTACTGGTATAAAGCCCAAAACCACATAACCGCACCTGTCTGGTAGGTAATCTTTATAACGAGTAGAGCCTATGATTCTACCAACAGCATTTTGCTGAGAGAGTGCCCCAGGCGGCAGAAGCAGGTAAAAAAGTTAAAGGCTAAATGTTGAAACGCTGTGTTTGAGCCTTTAGACTTCAGTTTTTGTACTTCCCTTCCTCAGTGCCTCAATAATTTGGAGGTTTGCCTTAGGGAAGGGATATTGGTCAAGCTCTGCTAGCGCGACCCAACGCACTTCGTCGCACTCGATCGCCTGTGGCTCACCGCTGACATGGCTGCAATGGTGGACATTAAGCGTCACTCGAAAATGGCTGTAAGCGTGATCAACAACGATCAGGCGATCGCCCACGCTGATTTCAATACCTAATTCCTCGCGAATCTCGCGCTGGATGCAGGCTTCAATGGTTTCACCTGTTTCGACTTTACCACCAGGAAATTCCCACAAACCGCCAAGCAAACCTTCCTGGCGACGACGATCGATTAAGATTTGTCCCTGATCATTCCAGATCACCGCAACACCAATCACTTTATGCGGTAGGGGCACACGGGTTTCAGACATAGGCAGTTCCGTTTGAATGCCTTGATTGTAAGCCTGACAGTGCTCCTTCCACGGACAGTTTGCACACAATGGCTGCTGTGGCGTACAAACCGTTGCGCCCAAGTCCATGATTGCCTGGTTAAAGTCACGGGGAAAGGTTGGATCAAGCAGCACTTCTGAACAGTGCCAAAGTTGCGCGATCGCCCGCTTTGGTGGTACGGGTAATGCCATGAGACGCGCGAGCACCCGTTTTACATTACCGTCCAGAATGGCGATCGGCTGATTGAAGGCTGCACTTAGAATGCCACCAGCAGTTGTGCGCCCAATGCCAGGTAACTGCATCACGGTGGCAAGATCACTAGGGAAAACGCCATCATGCTTCAGCACAACGTCTTGAGCGGCACGATGCAAGTTGCGGGCACGGGCGTAGTAGCCCAGACCTTCCCAGGCTTTAAGCACCTGCTGTTGCTCTGCGATCGCCAACGCCTGCACGGTTGGAAACAGCGTGAGCCAACGCTCGTAATAGGGCAGCACTGTTTTGACCTGCGTCTGCTGAAGCATGATCTCTGATACCCAAACGGCGTAGGGATTAAGAGTCTGTCGCCATGGCAGCGTCCGCCCATGCTGCTTGTACCAGGTCAAAAGCGCTTGCCGTAAGCTCATAATCACAGCACTCGACAGACGATCAGAATCATCCGTCAAGCCTGATCCATACTGGTTCGGTTGACAAGGAGCGATAGACTTCGTGCGTGTCACTCTGTAATGGGAGCGTCAGTTTCAGTGGCAACAAGGGACGTCTC
>DATNQS010000312.1:0-1858 GCA_036703925.1 Candidatus Sericytochromatia bacterium | reverse complement strand
ACTCGGACAATAGACAAGTGAGAGGAACCTCTTAAAGATAAGGGATGAGGGATGAAGGGTGAAGGGGTAAAAGGGTGAAGAGGGCGGGTTGTGGTTGACACTGATGACAGCTTTCTAACTTTAGCCGTTAGCCTTTCCCTTCTAGCTGATTGCTTCGCATATCGCTTAGGATCGATCGTATGAGTCTTAATTTTCGCTTCGCTGTCATTAGCGATCTACATATCGCTCTACCCCACACCATTTGGAATCATCCCAGCCGCTTTCACTTAGTTGAAGTGAGCATTCCTGTTTTAGAAAACATTCTCGATCGCCTGAGCACGCTCAAGCTAGATTTCCTGTTGCTGCCAGGTGATTTGACCCAGCATGGCGAACCAGCAAACCATACCTGGCTGGCACAACGATTGGCACAACTGCCCTACCCGACGTATGTAGTGCCTGGTAATCATGATGTACCAACTTTGGAATCTGATGGTAACGCGATCGGGCTGGCGGACTTTCCACATTACTACCGTTCGTACGGCTATGACAATCCAGGGCAACTTTACTACACCTGCCAACTGCTGCCAGGAGTGCGGTTGATTGGGTTGAATTCCAATCAGTTCGATCGTCAAGGTAAACAGCTTGGCTGCCTGGATGATGCCCAACTAAGCTGGCTGCAAGCCGTTTTGGCAGAGCATCAGGACGATTTGATTCTAGTGATGATTCACCACAATGTTGTGGAGCATATGCCGGGGCAGTCACGGAACCCGTTAGGGCGGCGCTATATGTTAGACAACGCGCCGACATTGTTAAAAATGCTGCGAGAAGCAAATGTACAGCTCGTGTTTACGGGGCATCTGCACGTGCAAGATATTGCCTGCTCTGGAGGCGTTTATGACATCACGACTGGATCGCTGGTGAGCTATCCGCATCCCTATCGTGTGCTGGAGATGCGAACGGACGATTGTGGGCAGCGATCGCTTCACATTGCCTCTGGGCGTGTTGAATCAGTACCCGGTTGGGAAACGTTACAGCAAACATCGCGTGACTTCATGGGCGAGCGATCCCAACCGTTCATGCTCCAACTTTTGATGCAGCCCCCGTTAAAGCTGTCTCAGGCAGAAGCGGCGGAGTTGGTTCCCCATCTACACTCGTTTTGGGCAGATCTCGCTAATGGTGATGCAAGGTTTGCTTTCCCTGCGTTTCCCCCATCCGCTCGTCGTTACTTTGAGCGGTTTAGCGCGATCAACGCTAACGGTCAACCGCAGTGCATTGATAACAACACCACGCTATTGCTGTCTTAACGTTGATGGAAGCCTTTAGCGAGCAGCTTCAAAGCGCTCGCTAAAGGCTGACGGCTGAAAGCTAAGACAGATAGCAATTACAACTCAAATGATACGCTGCTTATGGCTGGCGCACGATACCAAAGACAGACGTAAACCCATGCAGAAACGTACTGTCACCAACGGGACCAATTTCACCACTGCAAAAGAAGCCACTAAGGGGCACATCCGGTAAGTAGCGGCTAAAAAGCTGGGAATCAAAATTGGGTTCGTCGTACAGCCGATTGCCTCGCCCGACACAAGCAAACATGAGCGCTCCGATCGCAGAGGCAGGTTTAGTCTGTTGATAGCGTTCTAGTAGCATTTCCAGGTCTTCGGCAGAGGTCTGGGCATCGCGCAGATGAAACTGAATGCGCTGACCGGGGCGGATACGATCGCCGATCGCGATCGCGCCCACTCTTGGATCTACGCCTAGCAAATACCGAATCAAAAAGTCTCCCTGCTCCAGATCTTGCTTGAATTCATTCTGTGCTACACCGACAAACAGCGAATTCTGCGCCAGCATTTGGTCATCTGCGTCCAGCGTTTGAATGAGA
>DATNQS010000311.1:0-4298 GCA_036703925.1 Candidatus Sericytochromatia bacterium | reverse complement strand
AGGTTGCAATATTACGAAGCATAGTCAAATAACTTCATGTTGTTCAAAAATTGTCATAGGAAAAAATGGTTGTAGATCGTTCTAAATCAGTGGTTAACCGTAGTCATCGTCGGGCAATTGGTACGTTCCCAAATCGTCGTGCTGCTGAACAAGCGCTACACGAATTAAAAGATTCTGGTTTCCCGATGGATCGAGTGTCCGTTGTTGCTCAAGATGCTGATCGTAAGGGTTCGATCGCTGGGGCTACTACGAGCGATCATCATAGTGATACCAAAAGTGATAACAAAGCAGATGATGGCGCAAAAGCTGGCGCACTGTCTGGTGGAGCTTTGGGAGGTTTAACAGGATTACTGGTTGGTCTTGGAGCATTGGCAATTCCTGGTCTTGGTCCCATCATGCTGGCAGGAGCCGCAGCAACTGCACTGGCAACGACAGCAGCCGGGACAGCGATCGGAGCGGCGGCAGGTACGCTGTTGGGTGGATTGATCGGTATGGGTATTCCTGAAGATCGAGCGAAAGTTTATAACGATCGCGTTTCAGCCGGTGAATATCTGGTCATGGTTGATGGTACAGATGCAGAAATTACTCATGCTCAAGAAATTCTAAACCATCGCGGAGTCCAAGAATGGGGCGTGTATGATATCCCTGCAACGGCTGGTGTTGCCACCGCTGGAATGGTTGAAAATCAGCCAGTACATCAACCGACTGTACGCACTGATGCAGATGCAGTCAGAAAGTTTGAGGAGCGCCGGATTAAGGCTCGGGAAGATGAAGCAAGCAACATGGTGCCACCTGTTATGCCTACTTCAGGAGGGTCTTCCGCCGCGTCTCCCGTAATGTCCCAGCAAGTGGCAGCACAACCTGTTAGCACCTCAGGTGTAGAGAATATCGAGCTTCATGAAGAGCGTTTAATTGTCGATAAGACGCGTGCAAAGACTGGTGAAGTTGCGATCGGTAAGCACGTTGAAACTGAAGTTGCTCATGCCTCAATACCGATCGAAAAAGAACGTGTCGTCATCGAACGAGCCCCAGGCAGCATGGAAACGGGTGTTACACCAGATGCAAATGCTTTTCAGGCAGAAACTGCTCGTATAGAGGTATATGAGGAAGTGCCTGTTATCCAGAAAGAAGCTTTCGTACGGGAAGAAGTAAGCATTCGCAAAGAAGTCGATCGCAGCACGGTTGACCTTGAAGAATCACTGCGTCGTGAAGAAATCAATGTTGATGTTCAAGGACATCCGGCTGTAGATGCACGACCTGACGACTTGCCGAAGGATCGCCGCTAACGCGATCGAAGGTGGCAAAGTAATCGATTTAAACTTTGCCACCCGACCTCAAGTTTTTTAATACCTAACTTAACGACCACAAATTAATTAAGCCATGCAGAAATCCATAGCCCTTTTGTTTAGTAGCATCTTAGCGTTGAGCGTAGTTGCTTGTGACAATGCTGCTAAGACTAGCAGTGAAGCGCCTGATTCTGCTGCGACCAGCCCTACCAACATCGATGTCGATAAACCAGCGGCTCAAACAAACCAAAACGACGCTACAGGCGAAATAAGGCGTAAACAACTCAATGCCGACATTCGTGCACGCGAACAGCGAAACAAGGCTATTGGCGACGAGTCAGTGCGAGCGGATGGTGATCTCAAGAGCGAGGTGCGCTCAAAGTTGGAGGCAAACTTACCAGCTAGTACCCTCGCTGTCGATGCCAAAGAGGGAGCCGTCACCATAACAGGTAAAGTGGTGGATGAAAAGCAACTACAAAAAGTTGAGCCATTAGCCAAGCAGATTAAGGGTGTAAAGAGCGTTAATGTTACAGCGACAGTGAATACAGCAATCAAGCCAGAACCTGCCAAGCCTGGAACAAGCAACCCTATCAAGACACAGACAAACGCACAGTAATTTAGAGGAGGGATAAGGGCACTTTAAGGAGTCCTCGCGATTCTCTAGCTGAATAATCACGCTTAACGATCGAAAAATTATTAGGGAGCGAAACAACCCTTTTAATCAACGAAAGCACTTTCTAGCGGCACCATGGTCTGATCTAATTAATCAAACTATTGCTCCATTGGGAAGTGCTGTGCGTTTCTCCTGAAAAAGTGTATTTCGTGGCTGTAACCCCTAGCTGCTACAGCAGGTCAAGTTCGTTTAGAATACCTTTAAAATTTTCAGTCATAGTTCGGCTATAACTCGCCTTATTTATTCATCGCTGCAATGGAGACATGGCTAGTCTCCAATTTGGAATTGATTTGAGGTTGTAATTTAACCAATACACCTATTTCATAAAAGACCCTATTTAACAGTAGAAAACGTTTAGAATTGCCTGCCAAAAGTTAGAGGCTGGTAAAATACTGCTTACATACAATGAAAGCCTCAGGGCGGCTCATAGAGGTTAATAGAATTTGCCTGGAGACAACGAGAGTTTGTAGTTGAGCGTGTTTGAGACGTTGCATTACTACCTTATCCAATTGTTCACACCCTTTTCATAAAAGCGATTGAAAGCGTTGATGATTCACTAGTTCAAATTCTCTAATTGAGGCAAAATTGAGCCTTCTACTTCCACGTCTTGAAAGTGCTGGCTTAAATCGATGGTTTGGGCAGCCGCGATCGCTCCTGAAGCCCCCGCCTCTGAGCTTGACGTGGTTAAGCTAGATTGCCTAGTCTAAAAGAGAACAGTAGTGATGCACTCAGCACAATTAACCCTGTAGTACCCCTACGCCCTAATCGGTTCCTAATCTGTAAGAAACTCAAGTTGGAGCAGCCTTGAACTATAGCCTAGTCTGCTTTCAACCCGCCATATCGGTTGCTCAACGGTTCTTTTAATCTCAAAGAGAGCCAGGCAACGCAACCAGACAGCCTCACTTAATCACGTTCTTAACAGTTAGTACGATGGCTCCAGCCCAACTTACACGACGACAGTTGGTTTATACCGTTGGCGGGGCAATGGCTCTAACGCTTTTGGGCTGTAATCAACGGGAGCAAACAATGACAATACTCTATACTTTTGGCGACTCAATTCTCGATTGCGGACGCTACAACGAGTTTGGTGTGCATCCAGGGCAACTTCTGGTTCAGAATGACGATCGCCTATTTCCCGACTTTAAAAGTCAAGACCTCGCCTCACGCAGCTCTGCCCGTTTGGAACATCGTGCCCGTGATGGCGCAACGGTTGCGAATTTACCGGCTCAGGTACAGGGCTTACGAGTTGAGGGAACGGCGATCGCTCTAATCACCGTGGGCGGCAATGACCTTCTGCAAGGACTTATTCAAGATACAGGCGCAGGGATAACAACCTTTGCGACTGCCCTCGACACATTTGTGCAGCAGTTACCCATCCGTCCTGTGCTATTGGGCAATGTGTACGACCCTACATTAGGCGATGACAGTCGCAATTTCTCAGGGGTTGATCCGGCGATCGCTCGTAAAAACCTTCAACGTATGAATACTGCCATTCAACAAATTGCGAACCGTTACGGGCAATTTGTTGATCTGCATGCTCACTTCCTTCAGGGCGACCCATCCTGGTTTACAGCGACGATCGAGCCAAGTCTGCGGGGTGCATCGGAGGTACGACGGGCGTTTCTTCCCTATGTTCTAGGCTAAAGCCAAATCACATCAGTATTTAAGCGATGCCAGGACTTCGTTGTAGGGAACGACCCCTGCAACCGCATGGCTGACCTGTTGGGCGACACGGGGATTCTGCTTCATGAGACAAATGAGCAGATAATTCATAAACGAAAATTTTCTGAAGGCTTTGATGTTTAAACCAGCACGCAAATCGGCTTCAAAGTGAGATTCGTACAGATATTGCCAGTTTTCTGCTGTGACAGCAGGAGTACGGCTCATGTTCACCGCTTGCGCAACATGGAAACCGCTGAGGATGGCATTAGCAATACCCTCACCTGTTAGCGGATCAGTCAAATTTGCGGCATCACCAATCCGAAGCACCTTTCCATCAGCTACTTTGTTTCCTTTTTTAGCAGTTGCCAGAGGGAAGACTTTGGGCGGTTGCTGGCTCACCACGTTGCTAAGTAGCTGTTGTGCAGCTTCATTTTTCTGAATGAATCGTTTAAATAGTTGAATCACATTAACGTTTAGCGTCTGATATTCATCGAGCCAAACGCCAACACCAACATTTAATTTCACCAAATCGTGTTGTGTTGAGACGGGGAAGATCCAACCATAGCCATTGACACCGAAGCTGCGATCGAAATGAATTTGAGCTTCAGCCAACGCTGTTTCGGATAAATCTTGGCGCTTCACCATCCAATAGGCTCGAATGGCGATCGCAGTTACTT
>DATNQS010000310.1:0-5186 GCA_036703925.1 Candidatus Sericytochromatia bacterium | reverse complement strand
GTCTTTCCAGCTCCGTTGGGTCCCAAAAAGCCCAAAATCTCCCCTGGTTCCACCGCGAACGTGACATCCTCAATAGCAGGGGTTGAGCCATAAACCTTGCTTAAGTGCTCAACTTCAATCATGTGAACCTCACGAATCAGGGCAACTTGGATATACCCCATCTCTACCCCAGGTTATATCAGTTGAGACGTAGCAGAGACAAGCCAAGTTTCGTTAGCGGTCAGCGATCAGCAGTCAGCTATCAGCCTTCTGCCTTTTTACTTTTACCTTCTGCCTTCTGCCCTCTACCCTCTGCCTTACGCCAGCCCTTGAATCTTAAGCTGATACGTCATCGTCGATTGAGCGCCGTTCGCCTGTTGAAACGAGCCAGAAATAGGAGCCGCGTAGCGTGAAAAGGCACTGGCAACAAGCGCAATATGTCGATCGGCAACCGCCAGCCCTTGAGTTGGGTCATAGCCACGCCAGCCACCACCCGGCAGATAAACCTCAGCCCAGGCATGGAGGTGGCGATCGGTGCTGTTCGTATCACCTTCCTGATAGCCACTGACAAAGCGAGCCGCCAGTCCGATCGCCCGACATGCTTCGACAAACAGCACCGCAAAATCGCGACAGGAGCCCGATCGCGTAGACCAGGTAACACCTGGGGGCAAAGGATCGCCCATTTCACGAATCATATATTTGCAGCCGCTATGGATACGCTGGTTCAGTTCACTCAAAAAGCGAATCACGTTACCATCCACCGCCTGAACAATATCCTGCGCCAGTTGCAGCGCGATCGGGTCAACGCTGGTGGCATATTGCATCGGTTGCCCGCTCAAATAGGGCTGGAGCTGTAAGAGTAACGAGGCTGGATAATCGATCGGCGATCGCACTGCCCACGGTTCCAACCAATAATCAAAGGGATTCGTACGATGCGTCTCCACTTGCGACAAAACCTGTACTGTCAGCGTTTTAGTCTCTTCTGGCTGAAACCAAAGTTTGAGTAGCGTATTACCATCCAAATCGGTGAACGTCGATTCCCGTAAGGGCGGCGGTGTCACTAGCATCGAAAACGATCGCAACGTCTGCCAGCTATCGCTCCGAGGACGCAACCGCACCACATGAGGCTGTAAGCGCACTGGCTGGCTGTAGGCATAGTTGGTAGTGTGGCTGATTTGGTAAAGCACGGGAAATGAAGGTAGAAGGTAAAGGGCAAAAGGTAGAAGGTAAAGGGCAAGAGGCAGAGAAAGCAAAAGGCTGAAGGGCATTCACTTTTACCTTTTGCCTTTTTACTTTTACCTTCACCCGATCGGCTGAAGCGCTATAAACGTTTCAAACACCTTCTTACTGACATCATTCATGCGTCGCTGCAAGTCGTCCAGCGTTTCATGCAAGCCAGTGTCAATGATGTCTTCGATCGTCAGGTAGTCGAGGTCAGAGCGGAGCCGTCCCAATGTACGCTCAACGGGTGTACACCAGGTGCCGATAGGGGTGCCAGTGATTTGATGTAGCGATCGCTCTGCCTGGAGGATGCAGAACCGTACCGATCGTGGAAAGTCTCGCTCCAGCACCAAAAATTCGGCAATGGAATTGGGTGAAATGCGATGTAGGCCTTGCTTACGGTACATTTCGTAAGCGCTGGCAGATTTTAGCAACGCCATCCATTGCAGTTCGTCCAGCGTGCTACCCACGTCTTTAATCGATGGCAGCAGAATAAAGTATTTTACGTCCAGAATCCGCGCCGTTTTGTCTGCCCGTTCTAGAAATCTGCCGATTTGCCCAAAGTGCCAGCCTTCGTTGTGGGTCATCGTCGCATTCATCACGCCAATAAACTGATGACTCGACAACTTTACTTCTTCAAAAAAACGGAGGATGGCAGATAGATCGTGGAGCGATCGCGTTTGCGCCACTTCTGTGACCATTAGATAAAACGAATTCACCTGATGCCACATTTCTGAGGAGATGATTTCTCGTACCGATCGGGCATTCTCCCGCGCTAGCCGCAGGCACGAAACAATGGAGTTGGGATAAGCCGTATCAAACGTGAGAAACTGAATCACATTTTCTGCCGTTGCTTCGCCGTAGCGCTCTTTAAACAGCGGTAAATCACCCGTTGTCACAATAATTGGTTCCCACTGTTGCTGTGTACCCGCAGGCGAGTCCAGCAGCAAGTTCAAGTTCACTTCGACAAAACGGGCAACATTCTCTGCCCGTTCGACATAGCGATTGAGCCAGTAAATTGAATCAGCAACACGACTTAGCATGAGAAAAAGTTTTGAGTTTTAAGGGTTGAGTTTTGAGTTAAATCATTTTCAAGCTTTAAGCAACGAGCCAGTGAGTCAGGATCAACTAAGAACTCATAACTCGAAACTCAAAACTTACTTACACACCACCCACGTATCTTTACTGCCACCGCCTTGGGATGAATTGACCACTAGAGAGCCTTTACGGAGGGCAACGCGAGTTAAGCCGCCTGGGCTAACGTAGACTTTCTTGCCGTAGAGAATGTAGGGGCGTAAATCGACGTGGCGACCTTCAAAGTGGTCATTAATCAGCGTGGGTACCCGCGAGAGCGAGAGCGTTGGCTGCGCGATGTAGTTACGCGGTGACGCAGCGATGCGTCCTGCAAAGTCTTCTCGCTCCTGGGAGGTGGCAGTCGGACCAATTAACATGCCGTAGCCACCCGATTCATCTGCCGCTTTGACAACCAGCTTGTCTAGATTTGCCAGCACGTGCTGTTGCTGCTGCTGCTCCCAACACAGGTACGTTGGCACATTCGCCAAAATCGGCTCTTCGTCTAAATAGTAGTGAATCATCTTTGGCACGTAGGAGTAGATCACCTTGTCATCCGCCACGCCTGTGCCAAGTGCATTTGCCAGCGCGACTTTACCAGCGCGATAGACATCCATTAGTCCGGGGATGCCCAGTAACGAATCAGAGCGAAACGTTGTGGGATCAATAAAAATGTCGTCAATGCGCCGATACACCACGTCAACGCGCTTTAAGCCTTTGGTAGTTCGCATTTGCAGGTAGCCATCTGCCACGATTAGATCGCGCCCTTCAACTAGCTCTACGCCCATCTGTTGTGCTAGAAAGGAATGCTCAAAATAGGCAGAGTTGTGGATACCAGGCGTCAGTACAACAACGGTTGGATCGGTCAGGTGCGGTGGAGCAAGGTTAAGCAACGTTTCTAACAGATGGCTGGGATATTCTTCAACGGGCTGAATCGCCATCGTGTTGAAGACGAGGGGAAACGTACTCTTCATCACACGACGGTTTTCTAGCACGTAGGAGACACCAGAGGGACAGCGCAGGTTGTCCTCCAGAACAAACCACTGACCGCTGCGATCGCGCACCAAATCCGTCCCTGTGATGTGACACCAAATGCCACCCGGCGGTTTCAGCCCGATGCAAGGTTTAAGAAAGCCACTGGCGGAATAGATAATTTCAGACGGGATGACATTATCCCGCAAAATTTTCTGGTCGCTATAAATATCTGCCAAAAACAGGTTTAGTGCATAAATGCGTTGTTCCAAGCCTTTTTCCAGCGTTGCCCAATCATCCGCTGAGACAATGCGAGGAATGATATCAAACGGAATAATGCGCTCTGTACCCTGATCGTCGCTGTAGACGTTGAACGTTACGCCCATTTTAAAGAGGGCAATTTGTGCCGCCGCCTGTCGTCGCTGCACCTCTTCGCGTGAGAGCGAATCAATGCGATTAACTAATGGCATCGCATCTGGACGAGGCTCTCCTTGAGAGGCAAACAGCTCGTCGTAGAAATTCCCTGGGTCGTAGTCGTTAAATTGCACAGCGCTTGATCCAATGCCTATCTCCTCATCAATAGAGGGGCAAGCCACTACAAACAGTAGCCTTTGATACTTTTTGATCAATGCCATGACTCAAAGGCACTTTAAGCAGCCATTGACCGAAGAACCGTCAGCCTTTATCACCAGAGTCGATCGCGCACCAGCACATTCACTCTTAACAAAGCGCCTGGTGTTAAACACGACGGCAATCGCTATTAAAAATAGTGCATGGGTAAAGGGCAAACCGGAAAAGCAGCGTAAAGGGCTTCTACCAGAGCGATCGCACCAGTCGTAGAGACAGCAGCTTGCTGAAAAAAGCGCCGCAGCAAACAGATTAGGTTTGATTTTGGAGATTGATCCTGATGCGTTGACAAAACATCCGTAACAGGTATTAGAAACCTGACACGAACTTAAATTTTATGTGCTTTTATCCGACCGCGTTGCTAGCAGGCTTATTGCTAGCGTTTCTAGCAGGCGATCTGCAAAGCTCTAAGGCGATCGATAAGCCGCTGCAAGCCTTCAACCAATCTACTACACCTATGCAGTTAGTGGATTCGAATACACACCCCTTTCATCGTGGTAGTGGTCGTCTCCAACGACTCCATAAAGCGACCACATTTCATGCTTAGAGCATCACGCGCTGCTTGCGAACTACTAGCCTCAAAAGACTGTAGCCAGAATAGACAGTGACAGCCCTGGCTACAGCATTGACTCAGATCAACGTTTTTTGTTCTATGTCCTTCGTCTTAGCGATCGACATTTCCCCAAGCGTTGATCGTGGGCTGTTGCCCGCTCACGACAGCTTACCTTACCCAGCCAATGTTGTTCTTATGTGATCCGCGTCCTTGCCACGATCGCCCGCTACCTTCATGCTGAAAGGTTAAGTATCCCTGGCTTGATGTGTTGCGTTCAGGCACAAAGCGTTGCCCGTCGCATTGGTTGCAATCACAAACCAAAAAATGTGCAAAAAAGTGCCTCGAACAGAAACTACTGGTATCGATCGATGCGAGGGTCGCTGGCGAACAAGCAGCGTTTTGAACCCAATGCAGCACAGCAAGAGGTGGTTCATTATGCCGACTAAGGGCGTTTGCCAATCAAAGTGCAACGTCAGGATGTCTTTGAATGACTGGCTTCAACCCGTCTGACAACACAAGTTCGTCTAAAGCGTGGGCTTGAAACCTGACTGGCAAGGGAATACTAGGATAGTAAGTACGCAGGTGTCTAAAAAGAACGGTTTAATGAGGCAGTGGCAGAATGGTTTAGCTTAAGTGTCATTGCTTTGTATGATGCAGTTATCTCAGCAGACAGCTTGTATCAAACAGGCGATCGCTGCCGCGTCAAGTTTCCGTAGTGGCTCCATTGGGTTAGTTGTGTTGACATGATTAAAGACCTCGATCT
>DATNQS010000309.1:0-4685 GCA_036703925.1 Candidatus Sericytochromatia bacterium | reverse complement strand
GAAGACCGTCAGCGTTGTCACAATGGTGCTTGCTATCAGCGTTCTATCCCTGGCAGGCTGTCAAACGATTCGTGAACAGCGCTTGCTAGTGACGAAAAAATGTCCCAACTGTAACCTTCGGGGAGCTAATCTGACAGGGTTTGGACTGGAGAACGCCGACTTAAAGGGAGCAGATCTAAGAGGGGCGAATCTGCACGGAGCCGTTTTGGATGATGCTGACCTGAGCGGTGCAAACCTCCAGGGTGCAGATTTAGGCAGTGCCTGGTTGGAGCGAGCAAACTTGCAGGGAGCAAACGTTGACGGTGCCAATTTAGAGCAGGCAAAACTTGCGGCTGCCAACCTCCAGGGTGCTAGCTTCAAGAATGCCAAACTAACAGGTGCAGTTAGCTCAAGGCAGACGAACTGGTGTCAAGCAATCATGCCAAGTGGAGCACGATCGACTGCACCATGCGTCACCACGGCAACCCACCCACCGTCCGTACAGCCCTCTGAAACGCCTACGCCTACCAAGCCGCTAGCCTGCCAGCTACCGTCAGCGCTCAGTGCTACTTCAGCTCCTAGTTCTGCTACCCGGACTAGCCCTGAGTCGTGGAGGCAAGCCATACTCAACCGAACGTTACATCATTTTGATTACAAAACTGACCAAAATGCTAGAGGGGTTGTTGGCTCAGTCATCTCACTTGCTCTTAGCCCTAACGGTAAGCTGCTTGTCAGTAACAGCGCCGAGCAAATTGACAATGACCCAAGTGCCAACCTGACCAAATTATGGGATTGGCAGACCAGGCAGGTTGTCTGTACGCTCCGAGGCTGGGCGGCTGAACAGCCCTTTAGTCCAGATGGACGGACACTGGCGATTAGACTCAGCGATCCAGCGCAAAAGGGTGAACAAATCCAGTTTTGGGATCTCCGCTCTGGACGGTTGCAGCAACGTTTTTCGGGCACCCATCGCCTTAAAGGCATTAGTCCTGCTGGCAAGATACTCATCATGCAGGCTGATCGCGTTGGTCCGAAGGTGCCAGTGCAACTCTGGGCTTTACCCTCTGGCACATTGCAGCACACGCTGTTGGCGCATACCCAGGACATTGAAGCGATCGCCTTCACCCCCGATGGTCGAAGCCTTGCCACTGGTAGCTATGACGGTACGATTCGTCTGTGGAACCTCAAAACGGGAGCCGCCATCCGCACGTTTGATGCTCGATCCAAAGTTTGGTCGATCGCCATTAGCCCTGATGGAAAAACATTAGTCAGCGGTCATGGTGATTTTGCCCGTATATGGAACTTAAAAACAGGTCAGCTCACACATAGCTTGAAAGGACAGGCAACTGACTATGTTCGCTCTGTAGCCATTAGCCCAGACGGCCAAACGATCGCCACTGGTACTCATGGAGAAATAAAGCTATGGCGCTTACGGGATGGAGCACTCATTAACACCCTGAACAACGCGCCTGCTGATCGAGGTCGTATTTGTGCCAGCGAAGTATGGTCGTTGAAGTTTAGCCCAGATGGGCAAACTCTTGTCAGCAGTAATTGCGAAATGATTAACCTCTGGAACTACAAATAAAGACGCAGTGAGCAGTTTTTTACATTGTTCAATTAGCTGCAAAAAGCGAGCGATCGCTCCGAGTGTCAAGCATTGCCACTTCTAAGTTGCCTAAACCAGCCTTTCTATGAAGGTGAGGTTAAGTAGGTTGCTTAAAGGGAACACTATTTGTACCGAGACAGTTTAAGAACTTAGCTCGCCGACCAATTCAACTTAGAAAGGATGACAATTAATGCCATATTCACTATTGGCTAAACCCTTGAGTAAACGTGCCTTGGCTGCAATCAGTCTTGCTCTTCTAACTGCAATGCCTTCCGCAGTCTATGCGTTTGCGCCAAACCCTCAAGCAAGCACCGTGGGTGAAATGTCTGCGAAGCAAAATGCTGGTAGCCAGCAATGGTTAATGGCAGATGGCGATGATGACAATGATGATAAGAAAAATCGCAATCGCAATCGGGGGCGCGATGACGATGACGATGATAAAAAACGTGAGGTGCGGATTGATCTGAATCGGGCAAAAAACCTTGCTCGTCAAGCTGCAGAATCAGCAAACGGTGGCATTCGCTATTACCGTGCTGAAGCCTCAATGCACGGATCGGCTCAAAATTGCCCATATGTTGATAATGGCGACTCCTGGACTTTTACCTTTACAGGTAATAGTGTTGGTTCACAAACCAAAACAATCCAAAGTGTGGTGACCGTTTACAAAAACACTAGCCGGATTGTGATGGCGTACAACGGTCCCGTTCGCACAGCGCAACAAACCCAGGTGACAAGCTTTTCAACAAGCCAACGTACGGTGCTAGTTGATCTGCTACGCGGCAACTGTAGCTGTAACAATCTTTTGACCAGTGCTACCCGAACTCAAATTGTGAGACAATCTCGCTCTCTACCACCTGGTATTCAAAAGCAGCTGCTACGCGGTAAAGGTTTACCTCCTGGTATTGCCAAGAAATTGGTGCGGTTGCCGAAGCAAGTTAACACATACGTCAATTTGCCAGCGTCCTATGATTTAGTAGTTGTTGGTTCTAATGTGTTGCTTCTTGATCAGGTGAATTACGTCGTCGTAGATTATATCTCCAACGTAATTTTGTAAGTCGATCGCCTTGTTGATGATTCGGTCTCCCTCATGTTTCTCAATCGTTTAGACGCTTACAAGGGGTGCATCTACCCCTCAACACGATCGCCCCTTGCTGTTGATTCGTTTGAGTTAACATAACCTGGCAGCAACCACTGGTTTCTAAAAAATAATTTCTGTCTGAAAGCCTCACTCTATAGGTCTTTCACTTGATATCACTTAAACGGCTGTAAATAGCACTTACAGCCGTTTTTGCTTGCATAACCGCATTTATCACCCCACTCAAAGCTATAAAGAACCCAGACGTTTAGGAACCATTGTTCATTGGTAGCCTAACCCCTATAATTGCGGTTCAGGCGATCGCGGTAGACCTGGTTGAAGTACTTGTGGCATTGCTGCGGCTCTATCAGATTGGCAACATCGTGACGCGAACGCTTACGCCTGGTTGATCGAGCGATGGCTTTGAGCCAGGAGAATTGATAATGCCCCCACCGCAGCCACCGCAGCCCTTAACCCAACAACTATGGCAAGCCTATAGTAATACCACCCTTCTGCATTACCTCTTGCTGTTTGGCTGTGGCTGGGTCACTGTTTTACTAATCAATTACTTTTATGGCACGATCGCCCTTTTTACCGCCGCGGCTATCTTTGCTGCACTCTTAAATTACCCGGTGGATTGGCTGTCGCGCTCTATGCCTAGAGGACTGGCGATCGCCATTACCTTTATTGGGGCAGTCGCCTTACTGCTGGGGCTAATCATGCTGGTTGGGCTGGAAGTGGTGAACCAGGGGCAGGGGTTGCTAACTCAGCTCAGAAATACTTTGAACCAGCCAAACTTCCTGCCATTCCGGGACTTCCTCAACCAACTAGATATCAGCAGATTCATTGGCACCCTGCAAACAGGCTTAGCCTCTGGGCTGGGCGTGGTGTAAACCATCTTTTCCAGCGTTTTTACAGGTATTTTTGGGGCAGTGATTAGCCTGTATATGCTGATTCATGGTGAAAAGCTGTGGCAGCTATTTCTTAGGCTGGTGCCTGTTGCGTCTCGCGATCGCTTTGCTCAGACGTTCCGACACAGTTTTCTCGGCTTTTTGCGTGGGCAACTGCTGTTAATGCTGTTCTTATCAAGCGCTACTTTTATTCTCTTTTCGCTTTTGGGCATTAACTATGCCCTTATTCTGGCGGTAATTATCGGCATACTAGATGCGATTCCTGGCATTGGAGCCACGCTCGGTGTATTGGTTGTTACCCTGCTAGTCTTCGCGTCTCAAGGTGGCGCGATCGCCCTTAAAGCGGTGATCACCTGTGTCATCCTTCAACAACTTCAAGATAATTTTGTGCATCCCAAAGTGATGGGAGATGCCCTGGAATTAAATCCGGTGCTGCTGTTTTTAGCTCTCTTTGTTGGCGAACGGGTAGCTGGCTTGCTGGGAGTTTTTCTTGCCATTCCGATCGCGGGTATGATTGCCGCCTGGACGCGATCGAGTAAGGAACCCTCGCTATGCTCAGAAGAAGACCCAGAGGTGATTCTGGGTCAACTAGACAAGCTTGATTAAGCTGACTTGAATTGTGGCAGGATGAAGGTGCGATCGCTAATCTTGCGATCCAAAGCCATGAAACCTACTATAGTCGTCCTAAATGATACGTGAGCACCAGATCCCCGACTTCTCGAAGAAGTCGGGGATCTAAATAGATAAGTCTCACAACTCAAATAGGAAAGCTAGCGGTGACTGTTTTCAATCGGTCTAAGGTGAAGTCGCGCTCTAAATACGACAATAAATGCTATGTTTTGCTAACAGCTTCAACAGATTCCCCAAGCAGAAAGTTGAAACAGCTTAAACTGGCGTGAAGCTAGCGGTAACTGTTTTTAATCGATCTAAGGTGAAGTCTCGCTCTAAATACGACAATAAAGCGCCTGCTTTTGGTCCACGTTCTTTGCCCAAAAAAGATAAATAAACAGCCTTAAAAGCGAGGGGTTGCTGCATTTCTAATTCTCTTGCCGTTGCAAACAATGCTGTTTGTAGCGCCTCAGCTTCCCAGGCTGAAACATTAGCTAAACTGTGGATT
>DATNQS010000308.1:0-3780 GCA_036703925.1 Candidatus Sericytochromatia bacterium | reverse complement strand
AATCGCAATCTGTGAGCGCTACCCTGTTGCCTTGGTAGACTGTGCATGAACCCATAACTCAACTTTAGATGGTGCTTTCGGCAAACCCAACGACAATCAAGTTTTTACAGCAAGCGACTTCTCAACAATGGCTTGAGCAGGCGCTAACCAATCTTGATACTATTTTGCTGGATCACTCCCATTGCGAGCGCAAAGCCGCAGGCGTAGCGCTCAATCTCATGTTTCGCTATCCGTCTTATACAAAATTGGTGCGATCACTCACTGCCATTGCCCAAGAAGAATTGGAACACTTTGAACAGGTTAACCAAATTTTAGAACGACGGGGTATTCCGTTACGAGCACTGGTACCACCTCCCTATGGTGCTGGTTTGAACAAGCTAATTCGGGCAAAAGAACCCGATCGCCTGCTAGATACCTTGCTAGTGTGTGGCTTAATCGAAGCTCGTAGCCATGAACGGCTCGGGCTGTTAGGCGCTCATTGTCCCGACCCTGAACTGGCAAAGTTCTACCGCGCGCTGATGGCATCGGAAGCACGGCACTATGGGGTTTATTGGCTCCTGGCAACAACTGAGTTTGAGCGTACTGCGGTAAACCAACGTTTAGAAGCCCTGGCAGCGATCGAAAGCCAATTGCTGTCTCACCTCCACCCTGAGCCAAGGATGCATAGTTAACCAACAACATCAACAACAGTGGAAAAAGCGTCCCTCATAGTGTAGCGACTCATTAGCGCATCACTGTGAGTCTGTAAATTTTGACCGACGCTATTAACAAGTGACCGAACGTCAACCCGCTGACCGCTAGAAGCTGACCGCTGATAGCTAGTAGCCTCATCAAGCCATTTTAACCAGGAGCAACACGAGTGGAAGCTGAAAATACAGCGATCGAGCATCAAAACGTACCGCAAGACCATCAAGGTTTACACGGCTTCCTCTACGGCTCTGAGGATGAGCACACAGCGGCAGTCACCGCAGCTCCGAGTTTGGAGAACAGCTCTGAGCTAATGCCCCTAGAAGCCTGGTGTGATCTGGCTGGTAACGTCAAGGTTGTGGGTGTATATGCGGTTTTGGGACGCGATCGCCGCACTCACTATATTGGCTACTCTCGCAACGTTGCCCTGTCACTTAAAGGTCATGCGGCACAGCTTGGCAGCGATATCTGCGCGTTTGTCCAGGTAAAAACCGTCAAGTTTCCCAAGCGAGAAGTCATGGAGCAGCAGCGTGATGCCTGGATCGCCCAATTAGCTTACGTACCATCTGGTAATGCAGAGGCAAGTGATCTGTGGGCAGGCACGATCGGAGAAGCCGCGATCGCCGTCATGTCCTCCACCGAACGGCAGGCATACGAGGAGAAAAAGCTCAAGTTGCGTAAAGCAATGGCAGACGCTGATCTGAGTCGTGAAGCTGATGCCCAAAGTCAGGCTGAAGCGCACCCAACGCTCAAAGCAGCGGTCGAAAATGACGACTGGAGTGCGGTGATTCGAGAGCAGACCCAGCAAGCCTGACTCATGTTAAGCCAAGCTCCTCCACACAACCCGTTCACTCATGCAAGTACAGTACAAGGACTTTTTGCTGCGTAACTGGCAACCAACCGATCGCGCTGCCGCTGCCGAAATCATTTGCACTGTCCTAGCAGAGTACGGGTTAGGTTGGGAGCCAGAGGGTGCTGATCGGGATGTCCTGGCAGTCGAGGCATCTTACCAGGCAATCAACGGCGAGTTTTGGGTGATCGAGCAGCATGGCAAACTCGTTGGCACCGGAGCCTACTACCCCATCCTGCGCGGACACAATGCCGTCGAGATTCGCAAGATGTATCTGTTGCCAGCAGCCAGAGGGCAAGGTTTAGGACGCTTTTTGCTCCAGACCTTAGAAGCCGCGATCGCCACCCGTCACTTCGAGCAAATCTGGATCGAAACCGCCAGCGTGTTAACCGAAGCCGTCAAGCTCTACGAAACCAGCGGCTATCAGCCAGCAACGGGTGTCGAAACTGAGCGGTGCGATCGGGTTTACATCAAAGTGCTTAAACCAGGAAAGGAGTTTTGAGTTTTGCTTTCGACCTAAATTCGTTGCCGCTGAACCTAATTTAAGACCAAGCCGCAGGGAATTTTGCTTCGCTTCCTCCGCTGCCCTTACCGCCGTTGCCCCTCTACCTCCCCCATTCCCGACTCCCGCTTCCCCATTCCCGCCTTCTACCTCCTGCCGCCTAACGATCGTGTTGAGCGGTTACTAGAGGGCTATGCAGGTTATCAAAGGTTTGAGCTAATCTGCTCCAACACACTTGTTCGACTGCTGCTTGTGCTCACGAGTGTTCCTACTGTGACATGAAAGCAATAATCCTGGTTCGCAATGCTTTACTTTCCTGCCGCAGCATTGTCTCGTGGGTCGCTCCAGCAATGACATAGAACGCCTTCCGTGATGAAGCCGCAGCAAACAACTGCTTCCCATTTTCCAAAGGGATGTAGCGATCATCTGCTGGATGCACAATCAGCACAGGTGCTCTGACCCTCTTGATAGCGCTCAGGGGCGAAGTCTCCCTCACGCTGAAGTGTCCTAATTGCTCGGACTGTGCAATTGCTCGAACTCGCCAGAACGCGGGTAGCCATGTCACCTGTGCTTGAATAGTACTGTCTAAATCAGCAAAGGCGGCAATCGTAATTAAGCGATCGATGCGGTGATCTTGGGCTGCCGCTGCGATGGCAACCGCCCCACCCGCCGAGATGCCCAATAGAGTCACTTCGGTTGCAGTACCATCTGCTCTCGACTCCAAATAATCAAGTAAGCCCGAGACATCTTGCCACTCGTGATAGCCAAAGGTGAAGTATTCCCCCTCACTCGTGCCATGCCCACGCAAGTCAATCATGACGAGGTTAAAGCCTGCTTGCCACAGGGGTAAGCCAAACTCCAATGTATCCTGTCGCGTTCCACCCCGCGAATGCAACAAGATCAGGGTCTGAGTTGTGGGTCTTTTGGCAGGAATAAACCAACCTGAGATTTTGAGGCGATCCCGCGTAGTGAAGGTAAAGGATTCTGCTTGAGCGCCATACTGGTCAAGAATCGCTGGGTGAGCCAGAACCGGACGCTTATAGTGACTGATGAGGGCATAGGGTAGCCATCGATCGAAGGCAATCCCAAGACATAAGAGGGCAACCAGACCGACAATGATACTCTTTTGGTATTTCGTAGACTGTTTGAACAGGCGAATGGCTCTCACAACTGGGAAACCCACTGAATCGAAGGGAGTAGATAAACTATGCCCAATGCTCATAGGTAACATATAGCCGCCGAACTTTAAAATGGACTCCATTCGTCTGTCTTGGATATGGTTGGAATGGTTCAGCGACCCTATTCGAGTCATCTTCACGCTTCTATTTTTGATTAGCCTGCCCTGGCTGTTTCGCTCCAGGCGTTGGCTGCGTCGCGTCAGAACTTATGCGATCGCCCTACTGATCGTCTACCTGATTCTCATCTCACCACCTTTTATTGCATTGGCAACGGCGGGAATCGTCAGCCCGCTATCCCCTGATCCGGGTACGAGGGCAGATGCGATAGTCATTCTGGGACGCGGGCGCGAACATAGCCCGTCTCGTGCAGATGTTGCCGCACAACTTTGGGGAGAGCAGCGATCGCCCATAATTTTTGTCACTGGGATCAATGATGCCCCCGAACTTGCTCAATTACTGCGAACCAGGGGCATTCCGGCTGCAAACATCAGCGGCGAGGGTTGCTCCAAAACAACCTGGGAGAATGCAGTGTTTACGAAAGCCGTGCTGCAATCTCAAGCGGT
>DATNQS010000307.1:0-9706 GCA_036703925.1 Candidatus Sericytochromatia bacterium | reverse complement strand
TGGGTGTGCTGCTACCGCAGTAGAATGATTACCATGCTGTTATCTCAAGACAGCGATCGCCTTGCACTTTAAGACTTTCCTACTCAATCACCTGTAACCCGCTTATGGCTGAACCGCAAAAAGATCAGCAGCACCCTCAATGGAGCAGCGATCGCCAGATCGTCAACACCTTGCTTTCTGAAGCGCCTACTGATTACAACCTGGCAGAACTTGCTCGCCTGCGGCTTCGTTATTGTAGTTTTCCGGGTGCGCGCGATATTCAGGCAGACTTGGAGAAGGTGTTGCAACAATGGAACCTGACTGACGACGCTCTCAATGCTAAAACTCGTCAAATTCATGCTGCTGCTCAAGTGTACAAAGGTCGGGGGAGTAAGCGGGATGATTGGAGTTAAGTGTGAGCGTCTGTCTCAGTGCTGTGATGGGTACGCATAGCGGTTGTGCACTGTCTGCTGGTTGTCGCTAACGTGCCCTTGTAGCTCATCCCCGCCACGTGCGTTGACCGCTAATTGCTCAATGCCTCTTCGCTTAACGGCTCTTGGCGCGACAACTCTTTGGTAATCGCTGCTTTCTGCGTAGCAGGAAGACTTGGGTCTATCGAGTGGTTAGGACTGTTGCTCAGGTTAGTGGGGGTTGAGTTGCTACTGTCAGCAGAAGCTTGAGCGATCGGCGTTAAGATTTGTGCTAATTGAGCCTGTTGCTGAAGCTGTTGCGACGACGACACCAGACCGCTCAGGTTATTAACCAGATTTCGCAGGTTGAGGCGAAAAGCTGGATCACCCGTCAGTTCATCCAAGTCAGACGTGATTTTTTGCACGTTTTGAAATGTGGCCCTGGCAGAGTCAAGCGTTTGTTGAAGCACTGTCAGATTTGAGGGGCTGTTGAGAGCAGTAGACACATCGCGTAGATTAGCAGAGGCTTGAGCCGAATTAGCAGACAGGATTTCTAGATTTCGCAGTAGCTGCCCTTGCTGCACCTGGCTAACGATCGGGTCCAGATTAGTCACCGTTGTCCGAAGCTGCGTTGTAATCACATTAATGTTATCCAACGTGCTGACTAGATTTGAGCGGTTAGTTGACAGTAGCCCATTGACCTGATCGGCAGTGAGACCCAGCTTTGTCACGGTGCGATCGACATTGCGCGTCGAAGTTGACAGTGTAGAGACCTGCTGCTTCACAACTGTCGCAACGCCCTTAAATTCTCGGCTCAGTGCAGCAATTTCGGCGGCGGCTCGGGCACTGTTTTTGGTGACCGCTTGCACATCTGCCACAAACGCAGGATTACTGTAAGCGTTAGCAAACATCATCGAGGAGCGAATCAATTCATCGATGCTGACCCCTACTCGGCCCGATAAACGAGACTGGTCGCAGAGAATCAGAGCGGTATTACATTGAGCATCCAGCGGTTTTGCGTCTACCTCAGCGGTCAATTGCCTGCGGGGTGTAATGTCGATCGATGTGTTGCCCAATAAACCAGACTGATTTGCTTCGACCGTCACATCACTAGGAATGAGTAGATCCTCTGGAGAAATCTCTACCTCAACTTCGACCCCATTGGGTCCCGGTCGCGTTTTGCTAATCTTGCCTACCGTCACGCCACGATAGCGAACCACCGTGCCCTCTTCCATCCCAGCGACATTAGCAAATTCGATGACTACTTTATAGCCACGATTGCCGACGCTGATATCCCGCACCCAGAAGATTAAGCCAACAAAGAGCCCCAATCCTGCAAGGATAAATAAGCCAACAGAGCCTTCTCGAACGGTTCGCGATCGCATGATGAGTCCTCACTAAGTAGAAAAATCCTGGCGAAAGAGCCACTCTAGACCGAGCCTACAGCCTGCAAAAGCCAGCTCAACCAAGCATTTTCCCTTTCCCCTTTTCCCTTTCCCCTTTTCCCTTCTACCTTCTACCTTCAGCCCTCTGCCTTCTGCCTTCCCTACCCCGCCACCTGTATCGGTCCATCTATACTGCCACTAAAAAACTGGCGAATGAGAGGATTATCGGTCGTACTCACAGCTTGCACAGCGCCCTGCCATTGCACGCTGCCTTGATACAAAAAGACGACCCGATCAGCGGTGCGACGAATGGTACTCTCCTGGTGAGTCACCATAACATACGTGCCACATCCCCCTTCGACACACTGGAGTTGCCGCACGAGATCTTCAATCACAGTCGAAGCAATTGGATCAAGCCCTGCGGTTGGTTCGTCATACAGCAATACTTCTGGTGAATCTCTAGGATTATCTGGGTTTGCCATGATGGCTCGCGCAAAGCTGACCCGTTTTCGCATCCCGCCAGAAAGCTCGGACGGGTAGCGATCGCCCACATTTGCCAAGCCCACCATCTCCAAGCGCTTGATGACCAACTCTCGAATCCGCCGTCGCGAGAGGCGAGAATGTTCGTACAGTAAAAACCCGACATTCTGATCCACCGTCAGCGAATCGAAAAGCGCCGCCTGTTGAAACACCATCCCAATGGCGATCGGGTCTTGGGCATCTTCAATCAGCCCTTTACGTAGCTGCCCCTGCACGTAGATTTCGCCAGCATCCGGCGCAAGCAGACCAGCAATCAAGCGCAGAATAGTGGATTTGCCCGTCCCTGAAGGCCCAATGATGGCTACGGCTTCGCCACGGTAAATCGTCAGATCGACCGCATCCAGCACGACAGTTTTGCCAAATGCCTTTGAAACTTGTTTTAGCTCAATCAGTGGTTCAGCCATTAGGATGCAAGCCAGACAATCCTTGACAATCTAAGGCTGTAAATTGCTGATGCCCCATTAGTATCGGTGAAAGCTGAATCAGCCCAGATTAAGTAAGACATTTG
The DNA here is from genome assembly GCA_036703925.1 of Candidatus Sericytochromatia bacterium. Lineage (GTDB taxonomy): Bacteria > Cyanobacteriota > Cyanobacteriia > Leptolyngbyales > Leptolyngbyaceae > Stenomitos. The sequence goes on along the minus strand of DATNQS010000307.1, from coordinate 6,884 downwards.
ACTTTAGCGCAGTCTAGATCATGCAGATTGTTTAGAGCACTGCTTTTAAAACTTTATCAGACAAGACTTGTTGCCGGAGAGTAATCAATAAAGTATGGCTATTATGTTAGCGCGTTGGTTAACCCTGTGGCTTTGGCGCTTGCAGAGGCAGCTACAGGAAGTGAAGGGTGGTTCATGTGGCATCGTAAAGCAATCGCGCTCACCCAGCCGATGCCTAAACACATGGAACCGTCAAGCGAAACGAAGAGTCCATAACAGTCCATAGAAGGTAATGAAGTTACGCTATTCTGCTGCTAGGCTTAGTGCCGCTTTCACTTCATCGACCTGTTTTTTCTTCCCCATGCGTAATCAGCCATGACCATTGGTTTACTCAAACAGGCGCTTCATGTGCTGCGGCAGGAATCACGTCACCGTACGCCCAATCGTGTAAACCAATGGTTTAAATGGTTGGCTCCTGGTTTATTTGTGAAGCGCTGGTTGCTGTTAAGCGCAAGCGGCGTACTGCTGACAACCCTAGGGTTCGCGGTCTGGCTCAAGCTAACGCCAGTTTTTTATACAACCCAGATTTTAAAGCAAATTCTTGACGAAATCACTGATGTAATTCCCAGCTACATTAGTGGTCCGCTCGCGATGCTGTTAGGCTTTTTGCTGGTCTGGTGGGGGCAGACGCGCACACTTGGGTCAATTACCGAAGTGCTGATGCCGGATGGTGATGAAGAGTTAATTGATGTCTTGCTAACGCATCGACGCTTACACCGTGGTCCGCGCATTGTCGTAATCGGTGGTGGCACTGGGTTATCGAATCTGCTGCGGGGCTTAAAGCGCTACAGTGCTAATATTACGGCGATCGTGACGGTGGCAGATGATGGTGGTTCGTCTGGGCGGCTACGGCGCGAAATTGGCGTGCTGCCTCCGGGCGACATTCGCAACTGTCTGGCAGCGCTGGCAGACGAAGAAAAGCTGCTGACCGAGCTTTTTCAGTACCGCTTTAAGGCAGGTGATGGGCTGATGGGGCACAGCTTTGGCAATTTGTTCCTGACAGCAATGAGTGAGGTAACAGGTGATCTAGAGCAGGCGATCGCCGCGAGTTCTCGTGTGTTAGCAGTGCGTGGGCAAGTGCTGCCTGCCACCTTGAGCGATGTACGGCTGTGGGCAGAACTGGCGGATGGTCGCTACATTGAGGGCGAATCGAGCATTACCGAAGCGAATGGCGCGATCGTCAAAATTGGCTGTTTACCTGCGAATCCGCCCGCGTTGCCCAAAGCGCTGAAAGCCATTGAGGAAGCTGATTACATTATCATTGGTCCGGGTAGTTTGTACACCAGCATTATTCCCAACCTGCTCGTGCCAGAGATTACTGCCGCGATCGCCCAGCGTGATGTGCCTCGCATCTATGTCTGCAATATTATGACTCAGGAAGGCGAAACCCAGGGCTACAGCGTCGGTGACCATATTCGAGCGATCGATCAGGCGTGTGGTCAATCTTTGTTTGGAGCCGTACTGGTGCAAAAGAAGATCCCTTCCGCAAGGGCACACATTCGTTATGCTCAAGAAAACTCCAATCCTGTACCCCTCGATCGTGATGTCGTTGTCCGCATGGGTCGCCGTATTGTGCTGGCAAACGTGATGGACGAAGACGAACAAACGGGACTCATCCGCCATGATCCCCAACAGCTAGCACGGGTGTTGCTGCGCTGGTACAGCCGGGTGGAGGGGCTTTAGGAGGCAGGAGACAGAGGGCAGGCAGGGGAAGTAAGGGAAGCAATTCACAACTCAAAACTCAAAACTCAAAAACCCCAACTTTCAACCATGCAGGATCAAGCGACCACCATTTTTCTGTCAGATGCCGCGGCGACACGATCGCTGGGCATAGCGCTGGGACAGACGTTGCCCGCAGGAAGTGTGCTGTTGCTAGAGGGTGAACTGGGCAGTGGTAAAACGACGTTGGTGCAGGGTCTTGGGGAAGGGTTGGGCATTCAAGACACGATCGACAGCCCCACCTTTACGCTGATTAATGAATACATGGAGGGACGTTTACCGCTCTACCATCTCGATTTGTATCGTTTGGACGCACCAGCAACGGCTGAACTTTCCCTAGAAACGTATTGGGATGGCACCGAGGCTGAACTAGGCATTGTGGCGATCGAATGGGCAGAACGCTTACCCTATAAGCCTTCCAGCTATTTAGAAATTCGCCTGACTTATGATGTAGAGAGGGGTCGTCACTTAACGATACGACTGATCAAACAGGGCACGATTGGGCAGGAAATGACTGAACAGGGCAATCTAAGTCAGTGGGATGCTGTTCTAGCTGCCACTAGCGTTTTGGGGGACGACGATCGCCCGCCCGCCGTTTGTCTGTAAATCCGTACCAAGCCTTCGTCTACAATTTACATCGCAACACTTTACAATTAGAAATGGCGCTGTGAGCGTAGAAAAGGATTCCTTACGGTTCCGAGTGATTGAGATCCAGCTCATACTGGCTACGACAACACCGATTTTCTTAAGTAACGCTTGCAGGTGGTCACCACTAGCGTGTCGCATTTAATTTAGAGAGTAACCATGAAAGACCTCACTCGTTATCGCAATATTGGCATTTTCGCTCACGTTGATGCTGGTAAAACGACCACAACTGAACGCATCCTGAAACTGACAGGCAAGATCCACAAAATTGGTGAAGTACATGAAGGTGCGGCAACGACAGACTTCATGGAACAAGAACAAGAGCGTGGCATCACCATTCAGTCTGCTGCAACAAGCTGCTTTTGGAACGACCACCAACTGAACATCATCGACACTCCTGGACACGTTGATTTCACTATTGAAGTCTACCGCTCGCTCAAGGTGTTGGATGGTGGCGTTGGCGTGTTTTGTGGATCAGGTGGAGTCGAGCCGCAGTCTGAAACGAACTGGCGCTACGCAAACGATTCTGAAGTCGCCCGCATTATCTACATCAATAAGCTCGATCGCACGGGCGCAGATTTCTTCCGTGTTGTCAAGCAAGTGAATGACGTTCTCGCTGCCAAACCGCTGGTTATGGTGCTGCCAGTTGGTGTGGAAGAGCAGTTTTCGGGTGTAGTCGATCTGCTGACTCGCAAAGCCTGGATCTGGGATGAATCCGGCGACCCGATGAACTACGTGATCAAAGATGTGCCTGCCGATATGGTGGATCAGGTCGAAATGTATCGCGAACAGCTCATTGAGCTTGCCGTTGAGCAAGACGATGATGTCATGGAAAAGTACCTGGAAGGGGAAGAACCTGACATTGATACCCTGAAGCGCTGTATCCGCAAGGGCACGCGCGATCTGGCGTTTTTCCCCACCTACTGCGGCTCGTCCTTTAAGAACAAGGGCGTGCAGTTGGTGCTGGACGCGGTGGTAGACTATCTGCCCAACCCAATGGAAGTCAAGCCGCAGCCTGAAGTCGATCTAGAAGGGAACGAAACAGGCACCTTTGCAACTGTTGATCCAGAGAAGCCACTGCGGGCACTTGCGTTCAAAATCATGGACGATCGCTTTGGTGCCCTGACCTTCACGCGGCTCTACTCCGGCAAACTCACCAAGGGTGACACCATCCTCAATACCTTTACGGGTAAAACTGAGCGGGTCAGCCGACTGGTAGAGATGCACGCTAATTCGCGTGAAGAAATCGACTCGGCTCAAGCAGGCGACATTATTGCGATCGTTGGCATGAAAAATGTCCAAACTGGGCACACACTCTGCGATCCTAAAAATCCTGCGACTTTAGAGCCAATGGTCTTCCCTGAACCTGTGATTTCGATCGCGGTCAAACCTAAGACCAAAGGTGGCGAAGAAAAAATGGGGATCGCCCTCAGCAAGATGGTGCAGGAAGATCCGTCGTTCCACATGATGACGGATGAAGAAAGCGGCGAAACCATCCTTAAAGGCATGGGTGAACTGCATTTAGACATCAAAGTTGACATTCTCAAGCGCACTCATGGCGTGGAAGTCGAAGTGGGTAAACCACAGGTTGCCTACCGCGAGTCGATCACCAAGCGCCTCGAAGATGGTTACATTCACAAGAAGCAGTCGGGTGGTTCAGGTCAGTATGCCAAGATCAACTACATCATCGAACCTGGCGAACCGGGCAGCGGCTTCCAATTCGAGTCAAAGGTGACAGGAGGCAGCGTTCCGAGAGAATACTGGCCCGCTGTCGAAAAAGGCTTTGAAAGCTGTATCGAAAAAGGTGTCCTGGCTGGCTTCCCCTGCCTGGACTTGAAGTTCACGTTGACAGAAGGCGGGTTCCACCCAGTTGACTCGTCAGCAATGGCGTTTGAAATCGCTGCGAAAGCTGCGTATCGGCAATCCATTCCTAAGGCTGCACCGCAATTGCTAGAGCCGATCATGAATGTGGATGTGTTCACGCCAGACAACTACATGGGTGATGTCATCGGCGATCTAAACCGTCGTCGTGGCATGATGAAATCGCAGGAAACTGGCGCAACGGGTGCCCGTATTAAGGCGGATGTGCCGTTAAGCGAAATGTTTGGCTACATTGGCGACCTGCGTACGATGACTTCTGGTCGGGGTCAGTTCTCCATGTCGTTCTCTCATTACTCTCCATGCCCAAGCAACATTGCTGAAGTGGTCATCAAGGAGGCAAAAGAACGTCAGGCTGCCTCGTAATGCTGACGGTATACCCTTGATGTAAGAGTGATAAGCAGGAGTCAGAAGCTAGAAGTCAGGGTGATTGAGCCTGTCTAGCTTTTGGCTCCTTAATGCTGTTCTTGCTTTAACCGAGTGCGTCTAGAGTATTGTGTGCCTTTGCGCGATTGCACCTACCCAGTAGCTTAAATCGTTTTTTCAGCATGGCTTCTCCCGTTCATTTGCCCCGAGAAAGGGTGATGAAGACGGGGGAAATTTTGCCAAGCTTTCAATCTACTAGCAGTTCTGCTAGTAGATTGACATCATGCAGACCTTTTTGGTGTGTAATTATCCAATTTTTCGGCAGTTTGTCGCTGTAGGTTTGCTATGGGGTTGTCTTCTCTGCCCACAGAAGTTATTTTGAGCCACTCCTGCTCAACGCTGGGGCATTTATATTTGGACAGTAACCCCCAACCCGGAGCCTGTCTGGAATGGGAGGGGCAGACCTACTTAATCCTGGAGCGTAGACACCGCTACCAACTGCAGGCGGGGCGCTACCATCTCCATAAAATTGCGCTTTATGTCCAAACGTTTGAGGCATTGGCAGAGGAAGGCTTTAACGATGGGCAAGGGGCGATCGGCGATCGCACCTGTCGGTACAATGCCCACTCGGTTCTGCTTCGATGTGCTGTTAACCCCAGCGGGCCGTGCGATGGCTGCACTGATTATCAACCCGTCGCGAGTCTGTCTTAAGCAGGAAAGGCTGTTAATGATACCTAAGCTTGGCTCATTTTTAGTGTGCGGTTGTTGCGCCCAAGTAGAGTTCGCCAACTTTAGGGTCATTCAGTAGGTCGATGCCGCGTCCCTCAAAGCGATCGCGCCCTGCTTCTAAAACGTAGCCCCGGTCTGCCATCTCCAGCGCCTTACGGGCATTTTGCTCTACAAGGACGATCGCGGTGCCGCTCTGATTAATGCGTTTGATCTGCTCAAAGACACTGTTGACCAATATCGGTGATAATGCTGCCGATGGTTCATCCAGCAACAGCAGGCTTGGTTTGAGCATGAGCGCTTTGCCCATCGCCAGCATTTGCCGTTCACCGCCTGAAAGCGTGCCTGCCCGCTGACGACGACGGCCTGCCAGCGCTGGAAACGTAGCGAAAATTTCGTCTTTGAGGGCTTGAAGTGGAACCTTATGTACAAAGGCCCCCATTTCCAGGTTTTCTTCTACCGTGAGCGATCGAAACACGTTGGCAATCTGGGGAATGTAGCCCATGCCAAGCTGCACAATTTGGTCGGGCTTCAGCCCTGCAATGCTTTTGCCTTTGAAGATCAGGCTACCCGTATGCGGAGCCAGTAGCCCAAAAATCGTTTTTGCTAGAGTCGATTTGCCTGCACCATTCGGACCAATGACAGCAACCAATTCACCAGGATATAGCTTGAAATTTACCCCTTGCAGGATGTCCAGATCTTTGATGTATCCAGCGAAGACATTTTGAACTTCGAGCAAGGGATGTGAGTCAGGCATGAGATGGTGAGGAGGCGTAAGGGAAGCAGGGGAAGAGGGGAGTTTTGGCTGTTGATCGTAAGTCAAAACTCAAAATTCTACTGCGGTGTTTCTTGTAAGCTAGGGCGTTCTTCAGGGACGATCGCCCCCTCTACGGGACAAACTTGCAAACAAATGCCGCAATCAATGCAGGTTGCAAAGTCAATCCAGTACCAGTCAGTGCCTTTAGTATTTTTACCAGGACCGGGATGGATGCAGGCAACGGGGCAGGCATCTACGCAGTCGGCAATGCCTTCGCAGATATTCGTAACGATCGTATGCGACACAGTGTTCTCTCTAAAAGTTGTGGGTTTTCGGTCGTTGATTGTGGAAAGAAAGTCGTTCACAACCAATGGTTAGTCACTCTGCAATGGCTGGCTGACGGTTTCAATCACAGTTTTGCCGTCGGGCTTAACCCAGGCAACCTGAGCAATGCGACGACGACGGGCATACTCGTGAATAGCAGCGGCATTGCGACCACCCAGGTCTAATTCGACGGTAGGAGCAGTGGCAGAGTCGCGCAACGTTTGGGCATAGGCAAGAGCAGCTGTGTAAGCCTGTGGGCTGTCGGGCACGATGAGCCAGTCACTTGTGGTAGTTTGCTGGGGCAACTGTCCTGTCGGCAATAGAACTTGATGCAGGTGCTCGAGCTGAAGGGCAAAACCAATGCCAGGATGAGTTTGTCCTTCAGGATGGTACAGACCCAAAAGCTGATCGTAGCGACCGCCTTGCCCTA
>DATNQS010000306.1:0-15507 GCA_036703925.1 Candidatus Sericytochromatia bacterium | reverse complement strand
GTACAGATTCTCTATCGCAAGAGATGCCTAGTGCATTGCTTGACCCCTCTATGGAAAGACGCAAGCTTCTAACAACTCGCACTAAGCTCAAGGAGTGGACTGAAAAGTCCAAGCAAGATGTTCATTTACTGCTGACCCTTGTGCGCTTAACAGCCACGGGGTCAGCCTTCCTAACGCTATTACCTAGCTAAACAAAAAGCCCCTGCACAAGCAGGGGCTTCACCATTAGAGATTGAAAGCGATTCAAAAACTAACCGATTAGTAGGAAGCACTCCGACGGGTCACAGCATAGTAGATGAACAGTGCCACGATCGCGCCCAGCACTGCTACTGCAATGCCACCGATGCTTAGCCCAGCCGAAGTCAACGCCAGTGTACCAGTAGTCAAAAAGCTGAACAGGCTACCACCGACAAATGCACCAACAATACCCAGAATCATGGTGCCAAGAATCCCACCACCCTGATGCCCAGGGAAAAGAGCCTTTGCGATCGCACCTGCGATTAAACCTAAAACGATCCAAGCCAAGATATTCATAATGTCAACTCCAGTTGAATAGTGGTCTGAAAAACCTTTGTCATGTTCTTAAGTTAACAGGCTACCCGTAGTAGCTGTCCCTATCTAGAGCAGGATTCTAAATCAAGCGGAAGGAAGAGAAACAGTCTTTAACAACTCTGCCCTGAGTTACAAGGAGAGCTAAAATTAACAATGTTAGACAAGCGAGAGGATGTTTTAGCGGCAATAAGAGACACGCATGACTATTTGCCAGTCATATTTAACCGATCTTAATAGGTGATAAATCGAGGTTCAAGTCAAGTAAAAACAAGGTTAGTAAGCCTTCTGGTTGTGGAATAAGGGCAACATGGCTAGCAATGCCCAGTGTATCGCTGTGACGGTAAGACTCTGGCAAGAGCCGCAGCGTTGGTAAGGGAATGTCGATTAAGGTAGGGAGTAGTGCTACCGGGATGCCACGCAATTCATTAGCGGCATTGCGAACGACAACAAGGTAGCTAGTTTGAGCCGTGTCCATGCTGCTAGTTTGAAACAAGTGCCGTTCTAAATCGAACACAGTCACTTCGCGATCGCTCACATGGGCAATGCCAACACTATTTAAGCCACTGCTGTAAACAGGTGTCTGCTTCAGAATCTTATCAACCGATTCGATGCGAATTGCCAGATTGAGATGCCCAATTTTGCAGGCGATCGCTTTCAAGGTGGGCGTTGGTACGGTTGTCTTTACTTGCCGAATGTCAGTCGTAGACGCATTCACTAAATGATTCATGGTTAGTTCCTCCAATTCACGTTGCTACAGCCATTGCAGATTGCTCTACAGGCTTTAAGATTTGGGTGAGCATGGCGAGAAATTCACGCTCAATATAGGGCTTGGTTGTATAGGTGGTGGCTCCCAAGTGCATGGCTAACCGTCGATGTTTGTCACTGCCACGAGAGGTCAACATGGCAACCGGAATGGCTGTAAGTTGCGGATCTTGACGGCGCTGACTGAGAAATTCAAAGCCGTTCATGTTCGGCATTTCAATGTCGCAAATGACCAGTTGAATGGTTGTATTTTGCTGAAGTTGCTCGATCGCCTCCCGACCATCGCGCGCTTGTAAGACTCGGTAGCCTGCTTTCTGCAACGTCAATGCCAGGGTTTGGCGCAGTGCAATCGAGTCATCCACAATTAAGAGTGTGGGTGTTTTGGCTGAGACAAGAGCGGGCTTCGGCTCGGTAGCACCTGTACGAGACGTTGGTATGGGCAAAGCGGTAGACGACGTAGCAGGACTGGTCAACTGAGTGCTAGCGGTAATCTGGCTAAACAAGGCAACACCGTCAATCACCGGAACCAGGCTCCCATCGCCCAAAATGGTGCAGCCGTAAATATAGCTTGGTGGTGCGATCGCGGCTCCAAAGGGTTTAATAACCAACTCTTGCTCTGTCACCAGGCGATCGATTTCGAGCGCTAGCATTTGATTACCCTGACGCAGCAAGAGTAGCGGGGCTGCCCACGTGTCTGGTGTTGGCACAGCTACTAACGCTTGGCTAGGAAGGCTTTCGGGTAAGGGATAGGCGTAACCTAACAAACCAGATAAGGGTTGTACTGGCACGAGTTGATCACGCCAATGGAGAAACGATTGTCCATTGGACTGTTTAATTTGATCGGCTTTGGGAATCAGGATCTCTTCGATACTGTCGGATGGCAACGCTACGGCTGTTGACCCAACCAGACAAACCAGTAGCTTGGCGATCGTAAGCGTGAGTGGAATCCGCAGCGTAAACGTGGTTCCTTGCCCAGGCTCGGAAGCAACGGTGACAGTCCCTTTAAGTGCTTGCAGTTGAGCCCGTACCACATTTAACCCAACGCCCCGACCAGATAGATCACTGACCTCGCTGGCAGTAGAAAAGCCTGGTTCAAAAAGCAAATGCAAAAGACGGTCATCGGCAATACCAGCAGCTTGTTTCGCTGTGAAGTAGCCCATGGCGATCGCCTGCTGACGGATCTTTTCTAAATCAATACCGCGTCCATCATCCCGCATCTCAATAATGGTTTGGCTGCCACGGTGGTACGCCCGAATCTCGATCCGACCTTGTTCTGGTTTGCCCTGTTGCAACCGTATTTCAGGCGGCTCAATGCCATGATCAAAGGCATTGCGGAGCAGGTGCAGTAACGGATCTTGGAGTTTTTCTAACACTGCCTTGTCAATTAAGACACCAGTACCACTCAGCTTAAGATCAGTCGGTTTGCCATGTTTGGTCGCCAAATCGCGCAAGGTGCGTGGAAACCGATTGAGCACTTCGCTGAGAGGTAGCATCCTCGCCCACATCAGGTCATCCCGTAAGTGATTAAGTTTCTGACGTTGCCCTTCCAACGTTTGATTTGACTGACCGCTCAACAACGCAATGTCACCAACCGTTTCTTCCAGTTGGGCAATTTCTTCTAATGTGGCTTGCAGAAGAAGATGGAGTTCGCTGTAGCTATCGAGTTCAAGTGAATCAAAGTCTGCGGAATGAAACCCGCGCTGTTGGCTAGCAGACCGAGCGGTTAACTGCGCCATACCGTTACTCATACCATTTCTAGCTTGAGAGCTTCTCCAGGGGCTGTGACGATCGGGCGCTATCAACATTTGATCGGATAGATCGCGCAACTGGGTTCCCATCGACTGGAACTTGGCAAACCGACGCAACAATTCCTGAACCGCCGTTTGTAGCTGTTCGTTTTGCAGCGATAGCCCGTTACGGTTAATGGCAAGCTCACCAACGAGGTTATTCATCCGCTCCAGGCGATCGAGATTCACCCGCACAGAAAGCTGATTGACGGCGTCTGAAGGTGCGGTTGCTCCTGCTGACTTCTGATACTTCTTGTAATTCGCTGGAATCGGACTGGCGGCTGCGATCTCTGTCTCTGCAGGACTGGCAGCAGACGATACAGAGAGGGGCGGGATTGCCTCAACCGTTGGCAAGCGATCGAAGTCTTGTGTAATTGATTGCATCAAGGCTTGAACACGATCGCCCCTGGTCTGAGACTGTTCCTCAGATTCTGGTTGCAGATCTCCTACTACTGGTAGAACGGGATCAGCACTTTCACCAACTGCTAAATCACCAAAAATAGCATCAAGCGCGAGTACGGCAGCCAGTGGATCAGTTAAATGATTGGGCTCCACTGTAACGGAGGGTAGCTCGATTGCCGCGATTGCCTGATTTTCAAGCCCGTGATCGACAAACATCTGCTCTATGAGCGCCGTAGGCATCACTGGGAGAGCTTTCCCATTCAGTGCATTGGTCTCAAGTTCATTGACCTCGAAAGAGTCTAGAAAAGCGAATTCGGTTGCAGCCGGAGCATCACTCCAAACATCATCTAAGGTAGCGCCTGCTGTAACAGAGTCAGCGTCGGGCTGGGTAACGGCTGTCTCACCCCAAAGCTCATCCAGTATTGACAAGGTAGCAATGTCTTCTAGCCCAGCATCTAAAGCAATATTGTCTAAAGCAACATCATCTGAAACAACATTGAGATCTTCAAGGACGGTAGGCGATGGATACGTTGAGATGGGAGCTGCGATCGCAAACTGGGTCAGGGCTGGGGATGGTGCTCCGCCGTGAGTGCGATCGCCTGCCAATACCTCTAGTTGGGCAACCTGAAAATCTGCCAATGCCAGTGGAGCAATGTCTAACGCTCGATCAGGATGGGCGGCTAGCGCTGCCAGGACGGTTGTGGCGATCGAGCCAAAGCCCGGTAGGGTCAATAGTTCTGCAATGCCTGCAAATACTTCTGCCTGGGCGTGAAGTTCGGCTGCCATCTCATTATTTTGACGACGCGCTAACACCCGCTTCATCCGTTCGATGCCCTCTACCACATCGACCTCAAAAATGGATGCAGCAATATCTACCCCCAACTCGATAGAGCTAGGTAGGTTGGCACTGGCTCCCAAAAAGTTGTGCAGTTGTGCCTCAAGTTGAGCAAAGACAGGCTCTACAAGGGCGATCGTTTGTGCAGTATCAGGTTCTCCTCCCGTAGCAATCGATTCTAATAACGGCAGGCGGAGACAGTCATACGCTTGTAGTAAACCGCTTTCGAGTGCGTCATCAATCTCCAACTCATCGTGGTGCAACGCTTTGAAAATATCTTCGAGACGGTGAGCCACCATTTTGATCGTTTCCAGCCCAACACAGGCAGCGCCCCCTTTGATGGAATGAGCCGCCCGCATCATGTTGTGAATCTTTGCTGTACTGCGCTCTTGCCTGAGCGTTAGCAGTTCTGTTTCGATTACTTGCAGTAGCTCAGGCGCTTCCTGAATGAAAAACTGGTACGCCTGATCGCGGATATCAGAGTCGATCGCCATAATCTTGCGGGGAATGAAGGAAAGGGGTAGGAGTGGGGCAGAGTCTTTAATTTGATTTGCTTTGTAAGCAAGACGATCGCATCACACAATTCATGAGCGATCGAGTCTTGCTCTCGTCCCTTTAGCTCACTTTGAACTGACCTACGTTAGCTTGTAGCGCTTGAGCTACTGCCAGGAGGTCTTTAAACGAAGTGGAGACCTCAGCCGCTCCGGTAGATGTTTTGTTAGCGCTGGCTGCGACTTCGTTCATGGTTTGGGACACTGCTTCAGATGCCTGGGATTGGGTTACGGTTGCCTGAGCGATCGCTTCCACCAGGGCACTAATCTGGGCGCTGGCGGCAGTGATTTTGTTCAGACTCTCACGTGTTTCATCTACTAGCCTGGTTCCAGTCACAACCTGCTCTGTACCTGCTTCCATGGCGGCGACCACATCGTTGGTTTCGGTTTGAATGTCAGCAACCAGCTTTTCAATATCGGCAGTGGCTGCGGCAGATTGGCGTGCTAGCGATCGCACCTCATCGGCAACGACTGCAAAACCACGACCTTCTTCACCAGCGCGGGCAGCTTCAATGGATGCATTCAACGCCAGAAGGTTGGTCTGAGCGGCAAACGAACCAATGAGGTTCACGACTTTAGAAATCTTCTGGGACGATTCACCCAACCGCTTCACCTTCTTAGACGTTTCTGCCACTGTTTCTCGGATAGCGATGATGCCATCAACGGTGCGGTTCATGGCAGCATCACCCTCTTCTACCGTTTTAGCCGCTTGTTGTACAGTTGCTTCGGCTTGCTCAGCGTTAGCAGCAACGGCCTGGATTGAGAGAGACATTTCTTGAATGCGATCGAGCGCGATCGTAATTTCTTTTACCTGTTGCAATGCTTCGCTCGATAGCACTTGTACCGAATCTTCACTGCTTCCCGCTGTTGTCGCTACTTGCTGGGCGGCTGCCTGCACCTGGGTCACAATTTTCCGCAAGCTGCCAACTGTAGCGTTGTAAGAGTCGGCGATCGTCCCGATTTCATCTTCTGTCACTTTGGCGCGAGTTGTCAGGTCACCTTTACTCACCGGGTCAACTTCAATGAGCAATTCCATTGCGCGTTTTTGGAGTGCTTCCTTGCCTTGTCGTTGTTGAATCGCGTCTTGGCCCCGTAGTTCTTCCTGATAGCGGGCTGCTTCCAGGTTGGTTTCAATACTGACCGTCATCTGATTCAATTCGCGGGCAAGAATGCCAATTTCGTCTTGACGTTCCGTTGCTTCTAGCCGCACACCTGGATTCCCTTCTCCTACCTGTTGGGCAAAGCGAGCCAACCGCTTCAACGGACGCGAGAATGTGCCAGCAACGCCAACCGCAAACAAACCTGCTAACGCCAGGGAGCCAACACCAATGCCATAACCAATCAACTGCTGCTTCTGCAACACCTGATTAACTTTGTTTTCAGGGTCGCCAACATACAAAATGCCGATCGGTTTAGCTTGGGCTGGGTTCAACGTTTGGCGATGGTCATATAACGGCTTGTAGAGCGTGAGGTAGGTATCACCAACAATGTTTGCCCGACCCGTAAAGATTTTTCCTTGAGTAAGCACCTGATCTGCGACTTCCCGTGAAGCACGAGTGCCGATGGCACGGGTACTTTTGTCGCTATAAGGCACATTTGTACTGACGCGCCAATCCTGAGCAAATAGGGTGGCAGTGGCAACGCCAGCAGACTGTTTGACGCGATCCACTACACCGAAGTCACGATTCAAAACTCGACCGACAATCACACTACCAACAACGCGCCCCTTCACTGATAAGGGGTGAACCGCCATCGCAACTAAACCGATCTTGCCCTGGTCAATGTCATAGGTGCCTTCTGGTGCAGGCTGTTTGGCTTCTGCCAAGCCTTTTGTTTCTTGCGATCGCGCATTAATGGCTGCTTGCTCTGCCAGCCCCAGACGTTTGAGTTGGTCGCTCTTTAATAGCTCTACGCCATCTAGCAGCTTGTTGCGACTCAGCGCAGCTTTGAAGATGGACAGATCAGCGAGTGATGTCCCGACTGGCGCTGTCACAGGGCGAAAAGTTGCTGTAGCCGGAACACTGCCGTCTTTGGGCAGGGCTGGATAGCTAGCAAAATTTTCTGCCAGAATTTGGTTGTTTTGAGCAATGACTCGCCCTTGAGCGTCGGTCAGCACAATAAAGCTTTGTTGCTGCCCCGCCTCCAGGATGTTTGCATCAGCGATGAAGTATTGCAGCCGCGATCGATTAGCAGCAACCTCCTTAGGATTGCTCAAATCAATGGCGGCTGTTTCTACCAGGTGACCGATCGTATTCGCATCAACTTTACTGTCTTCTTGAGCACTGCGGATGCCCTCATCCAACGTGTCCATACCGCGTTGCAGCCCTACTTGTAACCCATTAATCAGGTCATTCTGAGCAATCCGACCAATACCCTCTGTCACAATTACGGCAGGCACTGCTGCCGCCGCTACCAACAGCAACGTCAGTTTTAGTCGAATACTAAGGTTATCCCAGCGCTGATTGAACTGCCGCCACCATACAGCAGGCACCTTAGCGTTGGGTGATACCTGCACTGACTCTAGTGGCTGAGGCTGGAATGTTAGGAGTGAGTCATCTAACGATGGTGGGACTTTGCCGTTGAGAGCAGAGGGGGTTGGGCGTTGATTTAACATGAGCTGTTGTCCTTAAAATTCAATGATGTAGAGAGGCTGTCTTGAAGCTTTAGTGGAGCTAGTTGGAGAACGATTGAACGATCGCGTCACCCTCTAAAACCAGGGCTAGTTCTGCCTGCGCGTTCAACCAGTGACCCCGTAGAAATGGTGCTAAAGCGGGTGAAATTGCAGAGGCAGGAGGCGATTGAATTAAATCTGGATTACACCATTCCATGTCTTCTACTCGGTGAACCACCAAGCCCAGCATTTTGCCAGCATGAATTTGGCTGCTAGTTTGCCGGGTCGTCGCTGAGGGGTGAATCACTACAGCCGTGTAAGTGGAACCGCTCAATACCTGCTGGTGCAAGGGTGTTAAGCCGATCAAATGACCTAAATCCACCATCCACAAAATCTCGCCGCGCCAGTTGTGCACACCCATTACACAGGCGGGCAAATGTGGAATTGGGATAATCTGCCCGATCGCAATGGTTAGCACTTCGGTCAATTGGTTCACAGGCAATAATGCCGTAGTGGCTGGTTCCAGATGGAACCGTAAAAACTGTTGACCAACACCTTTAGTTGTTTCGTCAGGCGAGTTGAGCGGATTGAGAAAGCGGGTTGTTTCGAGTAGAGACTCAGGTAGCATGGGTATCCTTAGAGCACCAAATACAGGGTTGCTTTAGCCTTTGACTAATTGCTTAACTGTGCGAACGAGTTCTTCCTGGTCGATCGGTTTTGTGATGTAAGCATCGGCTCCTTGCTTCATGCCCCAAAACTTATCCATGTCAGTGCTTTTGGTTGAACACATCACGACTGGAATCTTGTTAGTAAGAGCATCGGCTTTCAACTCACGGCAAAGCTCAAAGCCACTGCAACCGGGCAAAACCACATCCAAAATAATGACATCTGGCTTGGTGCTGCTCATTTTGGTCAATGCCTCTTCGCCACTGCTAGCCGTCGCCACATTGAAACCACCCCGTTGCAGGCAAGCTGTCAAAATTTCCATCTCGGTCGAAGAATCTTCAATAACTAACGCAGTACTCATGGCATTCATCTCCTTAAAAGAATAGTGATCGCGCTTAAACTGACAACATCAACCTGAAACACATAACCAATCGGAACGAAACCGAAACAAAGCGAGGAACCACATAACTAACCGACGATCAGAGAACTGGTTTGCTGCAAGTGCTTGAGGTGCTTGTAAGCCACCGCCAGCACGGTTTCGGCATTCACTGGTTTGCCAAGAAAATCAGACGCGCCGACCATCTTGGCACGCACTCGATCAACGATGCCGTCATTGCCCGTGAGGATGACAATCGGCGTATCGCGGAAAGCAGACACCTTCCGCAACTGGCTACAAATTTCATAGCCATTAGTGTTTGGCATCACCAGATCGAGAAAGATCAAATCGGGTTTGCGGGTTAACAGCGTGGCGATCGCCCGTAGCGAGTCCTCTACCCCAACAAAGCGATACCCAGCCTGGATAAGGATGGTTTCCATCACACGGCAAACAGCCGGACTATCATCCACACAGGCAACCAGCAAGCCTTCCATCGCCGTTGCAGAGGCACCCACCGTAGAAATGGGTGTCGCCGCAGTCGGTAGAGCCGCAAGCGGTACAGGAAAATCAGGAACGTCTACGAGTTTGACAAAGCCAGCCTGGATATAGGGCAGGAGGGAGCGAGTGACTTCTGCAACATCGCGTTGCCGCTTAATAGCTAAATCTCTCAGCGTGCGCTTACCGTTTAATAAGGTCGCGAGTGTTTGATACGAAGCTGCTGAGATTTGCTGCTGTAGTCGTTCTGGCTGTTGAATGATGGGCGCTTGATTGGGTGAGCGATCGACAACCTTTGCTTGCTGCCAGAGTTGCCATTTCTGTTGTACGTCGGCAATCAGTCTTTCAGCATCAAACAAGATCAAAGGCGTAAAAACAGAATTGCTCGACTCAACCAAATAGATGATTTCATTTGCCTGAGTAACATCAAATAGCACTTCAGAAACAACAGACCAGACTACCTTCAAGGCTTGCTCACGGGTAATTTTTTGTTGATCCACCCAAGAACACAACGCCTGATACTCCCAACAAACCTTCATGGCTTCTACGGCAGGGCTAGCAAGATCGCTCATGGATTTGAACTGAGCGATATCGAGTTGAGGGCAGTAAGCGGTTAAATTTCGCATCCACCGTCTCACTGGATGGGTGCCGCCAGTGGCATACAAAATACGACCCAGGTAAAAGTAAAACGTCCAGACACTTCCCAGGGGGCTTTTTAGCGACAGTTGTCCACTAAAACGAATTGCTTTTAAGCTGTCAAAAAATTGAACCTGCTTTGAAGCGTTAAATTCGGTGATGGAAATTTGATCTGGGGATGTTTTGCCGTTAGCCATACTCGTTCCTTCTTGTCGGAAATCCTGCTGCTGGTGCTGCGATGACAACTGACCCATGCTCTGCTGCTGTTGCTGCTTGGTTAAACCCGTTACAGTGCTTGTTATTGCGGGGGTGGATGTAGCCATGATTTCAATCACACGCCTTGAAATGGGGTATTGAGGCGCTTGATTACAAAATTAGACTGACAAGGTGAGGAACTCGGAAAGACGGACAAGGTTATTTGCCTTTGGGCATGAGCGAGCCGTTCCTCAGAAAGGGATGCCAGGACCAAATATCACCCAAACTAACCAGTTCTTGCGGCAACCACTGAAGACGGCACCTTTTTTTGTTACAGCTTGAGGCGGTTTGGGCACCTTTAGAAGGTTGCAGCCCGTAGTGCAGTCCTCACAAAAGTGCTCTGATACTAAGGGTCAGTTTCTTGATCTGCCTTTGTTGCGGTCTATGTGATGATTGTTGCGGACGATCGCTCTCAAGGTTCATGCAACGGCATGCAACCATAGCGACCTGAGAGCCACTCCCGAGTGCGCTGGCAGGTGTACTGATCCTTCTAAGCCTCAAGCAACGTTTGAAATGAGAATTCTGTTAGTAGATGATGATGAGCACCTTGCCGAATTACTCAGAACGACTCTGACTGGGCAACATTATGTCGTTGATACGGCTGCCGATGGTCAAGCGGGATGGGCACTAGCCGAAAGTCTGACGTATGACTTGATTTTGCTGGATGTAATGCTGCCAAAATTAGATGGCATTAGTTTTTGCCGCCAGTTGCGTGCCCAGGGCAAACAAGCGCCCGTACTGCTGCTAACGGCAAGAGATACCAGTAACGATAAAGTGATGGGTTTGGATGCGGGCGCTGATGATTATGTGGTGAAGCCGATCTGCCTGCAAGAGCTAGCGGCGAGAATGCGGGCGTTACTCCGACGGGGATCAGTTGTCACTGCTTCGGTGCTGGAGTGGGGCAGGTTGCGTCTTGACCCTACTAGTTGCGAAGTGACCTACGATCGCACACCGCTACGTCTCACGCCCAAAGAATATGCGCTGCTAGAACTATTCTTGCGAAATAATCAGCGAGTTTACAGCCGTAGTGCGATTTTGGATCAGCTCTGGTCGTTGGATGACGATCCACCGGGAGAGGATACGGTGAAAACCCACATCAAAGGACTAAGGCAGCGGTTGAAAGCAGTTGGAGCCGCCGATTTAGTCGAGACAGTTTATGGTTTGGGGTATCGCCTGAATCAGTCATATGCTCAAACGCAAGCCCAGTCTTTAACACCAGCATTAGCAGCAACGGATAGCCAGCGGCAGCAACAGACCCAGGCTGCGGTGGCAAAAATTTGGCAGCGTGCTCAAGGCAAGGCGCTCGATCGCATCGCTGTTTTAGAACAGGCAGCCCAAGCGCTACAGGTAAATCAGCTTGACGGCGCACTGCACGAACAGGCGAGGCAAGAAGCTCACAAGCTTGCAGGGTCTTTGGGCACCTTTGGTGCCGACGAAGGTTCTCAGCTAGCACGACAGATTGAGACGCTTTTGCACGCTAAAGAAGCGCTAAAAAAAGCTCAGTTAACCGAGCTGCTAGCACTAATAACCCGTTTAAGAGCCTCTGTAGCCAGTGTGCCTTCCCAGCCCTTAGAGCCGAGCAGCGAAACGATAGTAGAGGTACTGACAACGCCAGCAAAAACGCATCCGCCCAGCGGGCCGTGTCAAGGAGTAGAGGCAAGCATTTTAGCGATCGATGACGATCCTTTAATCCTCACGGTACTGCAAACGGTACTAGAGCCCTGGGGCTTTCGAGTCACCCCCCTGGACGATCCGCAGCGCTTTTGGGAAATGCTGCCCACCGTCGCACCCGATCTCGTCATCCTCGACATTGAAATGCCCAAGATTGATGGCATCAAACTATGCAGCACACTTCGTAACGATACTCGTTGGGGTTGGTTACCTGTGCTGTTTCTTACCGCTAAAACGGATGCTGCTACGCTCTATCAAATCTTTGAGGCTGGAGCCGATGATTATGTAGGCAAACCGATTGTGGCTCCAGAGTTAGTTGCCCGCATTTGTAATCGCTTGAAGCGCACTCGTAGACTACGGCACGAGAGTAGCAACCCGTAAACGAAGCCATAAGAAGCGGTGGCAACGGTCAAACGCATCTGCCACACTCTTCTATCAGTGGTCAGCGATCGGTTAGCTGCTCAAAATCGTGTTCACTCCGCTAAAACTGCTGCCAGCCTTTCCAAGTTCCTCACAGTTTGAGTTTAGATTTAAGTAAGTTAGATCGACCTTAACCCACCAACGTTGACAGACTAAACGCCTGTAAGCCGTCTGAGACTATTCGTAGTCAATTGCCTCTAGGTTCATCAAAACCCATCCCAAGCCAACCTTTTAGCTCTGTAGTGATACCACTAAGGTCTAGCAAAACGTCCATGACTAAGGCTCCACTACCAACAAATGAGTTAGCCAGACTGGCTGCATTGCACCAGTGCCAAATTCTGAATACACCTGCTGAGTCTACATTCGATGATATCACTCGTCTCGCTGCTTATATTTGTGGCGTGCCCATAGCGCTGGTGAGTTTAGTTGACACTGATCGACAATGGTTTAAGTCAAAAGTAGGCATAGAAGTTAGTGAAACGCCACGTGAGATAGCCTTTTGTGCCCATGCTATTCTCCAACCAGACATTTTAATTGTCCCCGATGCTGCCGCAGACGCACGGTTCACCACTAATCTCATGGTTACGGCTGAGCCTCATATCCGCTTTTATGCTGGTGTGCCCTTAATTACCCTAGAAGGTCATGCATTAGGAACACTTTGTGTGATCGATCGCGTGCCACGCATACTTAACCCAGAGCAAATTGAAGGATTGCAGATCCTGGCACGCCAAGTAGTGAAGCAGCTTGAGTTACGCCGCACTCTTGACGCTTTAGAACGATCGGCGGTTGAGTCGAAACAAACAGTACGCAAACGCCTTGGGTTCGTTAGCAGTGCCGTTAGCTTTGCAGGTATTACAGCCGCCTTGATGACACTCAGTGCAATGTTTTATCAGAGCGCGATCGACCTCCAGCAGCAGCCGTGGTCGCAAGTGTTGCATTCTGACTCAACTGTTCGGTTTCTTGCTGCCACGTGCTTGAGTTTTGCTATTTTCTCTTTGCTTTTCTACATGGGCTACGCTGAACTCAAAAAACGCTACCATGCGGAGGAGAAGCTGGAGCAAGAGCGTGATTTTACCGCTGCTGTTTTGGATACAGTTGGTGCGTTAGTGCTTGTTCTTGATGCCAAAGGTCGCATTGTACGGTTCAACCGAAACTGTGAGCAGACGAGCGGTTATGCCTTCGCCGAAATCAGACACAGACTTCTTTGGGATCTTCTTTTGCTGCCACAAGACGTGGAGCCTGTCAAAGCAGTTTTTGCAAATTTGAAAGCAGGGCAGTTTCCCAATGCCCATGAAAACGCCTGGATGACGAAAACAGGGGAACAGCGGCTCATTGCCTGGTCGAATACAGCGCTGTTAGACGGTGAGGGTGCCGTCGAGTACGTCATAGGCACAGGGATTGACATTACTGAACGCAAGAAGGCAGAAAACGCCCTTCGCAAAAGTGAGGCAACCAATCGTGCGCTGATTGAAGCCATTCCAGACTTGATGATTCGGATGACGAAAGATGGCACGTACCTGGACTTTATCCCTGCTAAAAGTTTCACAGCATTAAAACCATATGATGAGATGCGGGGCAGAAACATTCACGAGATCACGTCACCTGATATCGCGCAGCAACGCCTCTATTACACGCAGAAAGCATTGCAAACTGGTGAGATGCAAGTCTATGAATTTCAGCTACTCCGAGATGACAAAGCCTGTACTGAAGAAGCTCGCATTGTAGTAAGCGGGGAAGATGAAGTGCTGGTCATTGTTCGTGATATCAGCGATCGCAAACAAGCAGAAGAAGCGCTATTTCAATTAGCGGCGATTGTCGAATCCTCTTGTGATGCCATCATCGGTGTAGCGCTAGACGGCAAAATTACAAGCTGGAATGCCGGTGCCACGAAAATCTATGGCTACTCAGCTGAAGAAACCAGGGGGCAATCAGCGATCGTGCTTCTAGCCGTCCCAGCCCACTCAAACGAATGGCTAGAAATGATTGCTGATGAGAATCCAGCACAGTACTTAAACTATTGTGAAACGCAGCATAGCCGTAAAGATGACAAGTGGATTGATGTCGCGTTGACGATCTCTCCTGTTCGGGATGCAGCAGGCAATAGGATTGGGGCTTCGATTATTGCCCGCGACATCAGCGATCGCCGTGCAATGGAACGTATGAAGGATGAATTTATTTCGGTCGTAAGCCATGAATTGAGAACACCCTTAACGTCGCTTAAAGGCTCACTCAGCCTGCTGCGAACCGGGCAAATCGGTAGTCTCACTGCTAAAGGGCAACGGATGCTAGAGATTGCTTTCAATAGCGCCGATCGCCTCAGTGCACTCATCAACAACATCCTTGATCTAGAGCGGCTAGGCTCTAGCCAATCTCTGCTTGCCAAGCAAACCTTTGATGTTACCGATCTAATGCAACAAGTCGTTAGTGAGATGCAGTTAATCGCCGAAAAGGCGAATATTACATTCTCTATTGCATTGGCATCCGCTCAACTGCACGCTGATCGCGATCGCCTGGTACAGGTTCTCACAAATCTACTTAGTAACGCCATCAAATTCTCCCCACCGGGTACAACAGTTTGGCTAACGGCCGCCTTAATTCAAGAGCCAAGCAAAAAGCCAGAGCCAGAGATGGGCGCTCAAAACGTTGCTGTGATGGCTCAGCCTAACCATTCGAGAGCAAGCAACCTAACACTCACCACTCAACACGCCCATACCCAGCACACCGAGAGCCTAAGACCTGGAACCTTACTGCTTACCGTTAAAGACCAGGGACGCGGTATCCCAACCGATAAACTAGAGGTGATCTTCGATCGTTTTCAACAGGTTGATGCCTCTGATGCTCGTCAGAGAGGTGGTACGGGCTTAGGTCTGACAATCTGCCGGAGCATAGTCGAGCAACACGGCGGGCAGATCTGGGCAGAAAGTGTCATGGGTGAAGGGAGTACGTTCTACGTAACGTTGCCAATAGACATAGCAATGCCGCGATCGCACCCCTTACTTCAGGGACAAACTGAAGTTGAATTTAAAGGCTAGCCTTCTGAAACACCGTAAGTAAAAAGTAGTTTTCCATTGGCTATAAAGTACTACAAATCATTAGCGAGGCTATGAGTCATGACAGTCAAGCGAGTTTTAATTATTGACGACGAAGATGATATTCGAGAGGTCGCCCAGACTAGCTTAGAAATTATGGGAGGGTGGGACGTGTTCACAGCCGCCTCTAGCCAGGAAGGTATTACAATGGCTGAAGCAGAACAGCCCGATGCCATTTTGCTCGATGTCATGCTGCCTGATGTGGATGGTCCTGCCACTTTTCAAAAGCTGCAAGCCAATCCTGTAACAGCTCAGATCCCAGTTATTCTACTAACGGCTAAAGCGCAAGCCTCTGACCAGCGCTACTTTGCTGACTTGGGTGTTATGGCTGTGTTAACCAAACCATTTGATCCTGTTACATTGGCTGACCGGGTTGCAGAAGCACTCGCTTGGAATGTG